>PBPD01000098.1 GCA_002725445.1 Rickettsiales bacterium | reverse complement strand
TACACCTTCGGAATCATATTGCCGTAGGTGGATGTCTGCGCCCGCAGGTCACCAAGGCGTGGGCCTTCCTGTGTCGGTAGCTGCACGCGCTGCGTTTTAGGAAAGAACGCACCCGCCGCCATGCCGCCCAGATTGGCACCTAAGATAGCGCCGCTAGGGCCACCCAGCACAAAGCCTACGGTGCCGCCAACTACAGGAAGAACAATATCAGCCATGGGTTTTTAACGATTTCAGTTGTTTCTTTTTAAAGCGATAGACATGGGTCAGCATGCGCAGCCATGTGTCGGAAAGCGGTTGCTCCACCACCTGACCGGCGCTGGAATTGCAATGGATTAATCCCGCACCGCCGCTTGGGTATTCTGTCAGCAAGCCGACATGCTGTGGGTCACGAAAGGTGCGAAACAGCAGCACATCACCCATACGGCGCTGATCCAGCGGCACCTCGCGCAAATGCTTGGAGATGCTATCCACCAGCCGCCCGCGCTCGGGATACATGGAATAATTGAACTCATCAGCGGCAACCAGCGAATGGCCGTTGCCATCCTGAATGCCCAGCTCATCAATCAGGCCAATAATCAGCCCGATGCAATCCACGCCGCCCGGGCCACGCGCAGACTTTTTGAGCCGCCCTTGGTGATGGTATTTGGTGCCAAGCCATGTGCGTGCCTGCGTGACAATCTGTTCTGGTTTAATGTCAGCCATTTCTATTGGTCTTATCCATGGTTCCTGCGGTGGTGAGCAGCTTGTCCGTTCCCGGAACATCCGGCTCGCCACGAAAATTAAGAATATTTGCAAATTTGTTCTGGCAGGTTTCGCGGGTCTTATCGCATCCGGCGATGATGTCGAACGTGTCGCCCACCTGAATGGATTTGCCCATCGGCAGCGCCAACACCACCTGCGTGGAGGCAAATTCCTTCACCTCCATGCGCCGCCCATCATTATTACCGCCGGTCCATTCCACTTCGCCGCTCGTAAACCAGCCTGCTGCTTGCGCAAGCGTGGAGGCTTTAAAGCTCTGGTTGTTGGTGACTTCGGTCACCGTGGCCGATACCGTAAAACTGGCAAGCGCCACTTTGCAGCGGCTATCGCCAAGGATAGCGCGGCAGGATGGAGAGAACACCTCGCCAATGGTCTGCGAAAGTTGCTGCGTTAATCCGCGCACCTCAGCCTGAAACATCTGGCTGCTGAGCGTCACTTCGCCTAAGCGACCACGCTTCACCACCAGCTTGCCTTGGGTCAGATCGGCATAATTGACCACGAAGATTTCAATCTCGGCATAGTCGTACAGACCCGCCAGCAGATCTTCCTCGGTGATCTTGGACGGGAATATCTGGCCTTCCACATCCAGATTATCCACGCTCATATTGGATTTGCTCTCCACCGTGGTCGGCGTAAACCCCGCGATGGAGTCGTAATCAACGCTATCGATGGTCAGATTTTGATCGTGATCAGTAAAACCAAGCTCGGTGCCATCGCTACGGGTAATAAGCCAGCAGGTGGCGAGTGTGGTCATACCGCTAGCAAAATGCGCTTCTAATTGTGGGGAGATGACTCTCATACGCGCACCTCGATCAATGGGATGCTGCCCCAATTGCCCGCATCGAAACTATCCATGGAGATGGACATCTCGTCCGTATCGAAACGCACCGGTACATCAAATTCAAAATCTGCGGTCAGCGTGCCGGACAGGCTGGTGGTAATGATGCCCGTAGCGGTATCGATACTCCAACCACTGGCCTGCAGGATGCTGTCCTCATAGAGTTTAACGGTGCCGGTCACCGGCTTTGTGATGTCACGTTCATAGACTGCCGCGCCGCTGACATATTGCTTCACCAGTTGATATTCATTGCCGCCCAGCGATTTGAGCGGCTGGTTTTCAGCCTTGTAATCACTCCAGTCTTTGAAACGAAAACCAATCGCCATGCCACGGCGTGCGCGGAAGAAAGCAATCAGCGCTTGCCACTGCGCCTCGGTTTTAATGCCGGATGCCACATTATATTTAGCGCGAGACTGGCTCCATTTACTGTTACGCTGCTCATGACCGGATACGGTGGCAACCACATCGGTTAGAAATATCGGCCCACCGGTGGCTCCATAAGAGATATCGGTGGGAAACTGTGTCTCAACAAAACTCATAGATTTCTCCTCGCACGCTCAATCGAACGCGCCATATCAGCTGCGATCTGGCCTTGGCTTTGCCGGAACCCACGCGCATCAGGGGTTTGAATATTCATGGTGACATTGACCGGTGCTGCGCCCATGCCATTTGGCATGATATGCATCGGGGAATTGCCCGCGAAGGCCAGCTCCGGCCCGCGCTCACCAACCACACCAAACTGACCGGCTTTGAGCGTGCCGCTGTCGGCAAAGAAGCCGCCAAACATGCTGCCTACGCTGGAAAGGATGCTGCCAAAGCCACCACCGGAGCCGCTGCCCCCTTTGAACAGGCCACCGATGGAGCCAAATAGCCCATCAATAATGCCGCCCTTGCCGGTGATGCCGAGGTCTTTCAGGGCAAATTGCAGCAGTGAGCGATTCAGATCAGACAGGAACCCTTTGGCAAAATCCCCAAAGCTATCAAACCGGCCATTGATGGCATCGAGCGAGTCGGCAATACTGCCTTCCATGGTTTTGCCCAGATCGGCAAACTCGCCCTCGATCACATCGCCCACTTTTTCAGAGGATTTCTGCAGGCGCTCCTGCGCCTGTTCCATAGCGCGACCGAAGGTTTCCTGATTGATATGGCCTTCTTTAAGCAGCTTGTTGAGCAGCTCCATTTCCTTGTTGTAGCGTTCCAACGGGGTGCGCGTGGATTCAATGATGCGCTGCGCCTCACGCTGCAGTTTGGTGAATTTCTCAGTCGCCTTACTGGTTTCCTCAGTCTTTTCCGGTGTCTGTGTTTCCTCAAACAGGCTGGCCAGTGAGGCATTCTTTGCCTGACGTGCCTCAGCCATTTTGAGCGCCGCACCCTGAATTTCCGCATCAATGGCGGCATTAAACTCCCGGGCCTCGGTGAGCGCCTGATCAAAGGCACTGCCCATGGCATCCAGCAGGCCGGTTTCCAGCGCAGCGCGGGTGTTCTCAAACGATACGCCACCGAGCGGATTTTCAATGAAGGCGGCGAGGTCTTTGCCGAGCGCCTCAAAGCGAGCGGAGATGGTTTCCCCAAACGCCTGAAACGCACGCCCGACCCCCTTAAATACGGCAATGAACAGATTGCCGAATTTGATGACTTCCCCGACAATCGCCTTAAATCCCAGCTTAAACAGTGGAATGGCAGCGGTGATTTTCTCGGCCAGCCATTTGATGGCATTGGCCACGGCCATTAAAATATCGGTCAAACCGGCATCGCCAATGGCTTTCACCAGCTTGGAAAAAGCATCACCCATGTTGGAGAGAGCGACATTGAGCGTGCCTGCCTGTTCTTTCATAGCACCGGCAAATTGCACATTGCCGATGGATTGCAGATAGCCTTCAATTTCCTTGGCGTTTTTGCCAACGGTGGTGCTCACCCCTTGGAAGGTAAAGGTCACCTGATCGCCTTGGCTTTTGGCTTTGATACCAAACTCTTTCAGTCGCTCAAACTCGCCGGTCGCGGCATCGGCCACTGCTTCAATCATCTGATTGAGCGATTTGCCCATAGCACTGGCAGTATTGCCGTAAGAGGTCAGTGCATCTTCAGACGGTGTCAGCCCCAGTGCTTTCAGTTTAATGAAGGCATCCGTCACTTCTTCCAGCTGGAACGGCGTGGTGGCTGCAAAATCCTGAATAAAACCAAAGGCGACCGCTGCTTTATCAGCCGAGCCGGTGACGGTGCGTAAAGACGCTTCCAGCTTTTCAAACTTGGTGATGGTATCTACCAGCTGCCTGCCGACAAAGGCCGTGGCCATCAATCCGCCGATACGGCTTAATCCGCGCCCCAGCTTGGAGAAACGGCGATCCATATTCGATACGTTATTATTGATCTCCGCGAAGGCTTTCTGCGTCTTGTTGATCGCACGTATCGTAAATTTGGCCTCAGCGAATCTTGCCATGGTGTTTACTTATCTGTTCGGTTTGAAGTTCAAAAAATGCGACCCACTCCATAAACTGGCGGGTATCCATGGCTTCGATCTCAGCCAGCGGTCGGCTCAGCCGCCATGACAGGGCTAACTGGTTGCGTCGGAAGGGGTCGCGTCTGAGTTTCCCTTATGGGTATCCAGATCACCGAAGAAATGTTCCTCGATCTTTTCTGCGATGCGCGAGACAACACGGTAATCAGCCTCCTGCATCAGTTTATCGCGGTCATTGATGCTGAAGATACGCTTGCCGCTCTCATCCTTGGCTTTCACCACGATGATATTGGCTGCCTGCTCGATATTGCTGGCCTTTTTGCTGGCAATCTTCTGCATCAGATTGACCTCGGCCATGGTCATGGGAAATACATGCACCATAAGTGGCCCGGATTCATCGCCCCATTCGGGAACCGAGATAATCAGCCTTTCCTGCGCCGCGTAATGAGCAGTAGCACGATTAATAACACTCATCTTCTCCTCCCTAAGCTACGGTTGATTCAGTTAGCGCCCCGGTGCCGGTGAAGCTGAACGAGGCTTCCACCAGCCCATCAAAGGAGGCGTTGTAAGAAATGGAGGTGATGATTGCGTCACCGCTCCAATAAGTGGCACCCGTGTCATCACCTTCGGGATACAGATTGAGGGTCACGGTTCCGCCTGCGCTAAGTGCGCCTTGGCCAGTTGTGTCTGTTTCATCCCAGAATCCGTCAAAGCTGCCGGACCAACCCTTGATGGTGGCTTGGTTCTTGCGCCATGAGGTACCAATGATGGATGCGTCTACGGTGTCGGAGGTAATCTCCATCGACCATGATTTAATTTCAGCGACTTGGTCCGATCCAATAAAGACCTTACCCTCGCTACCGGCGTGCGTGGCCATAGTGTTTCTCCTGTTATAGGTTGGTTAAATGCAGCAGCGTCAGACGAGCGTTTGAGGCTGATGTTCTTTGACGGTGTAGAGAATGGCGTAATTCATGACCGCCACGGCGACAGGCCGCTCTCCATCATCCGAGAATTGGGTTTCCGTGGTGTCGAGCACCATGTCTTTGACCAGCCCGCCCATGGTGACATCTGCGGCGATCAGCTGCTCGATCTCCAAGGCCAGCGCATCGGTGTCTTCATCCACTTTGCCCCGGGCTTTGACATAGACTTCAATGCTCAGGCGCAATTCCCGCTGCTGGGTGCGCGGGCGCGACATGGATTGTTCGCCCAGCGTTTCCAGCTTGGTATAAACAAGCAAGGCAGGCAGTTTCGGGTCATCAATGGGGTACACACGCGCTTCAAACACATTATTGCCCGCGCTGGTATTACCTTTGAGCAGTGCAATCACCGCCTGACGTATCTGTGTGCGTGCGTGGCTCATAGTTTCTCCAGCGTTAATTCGGTGATGCCTTCCTCATCCGGGCGAATGACAGCCACTTCATAGTCTTGCGCTTCGATGGTGAACTGGTCGCCCACCGCGATCTCGGGGATATCCTGCGTGCGCACCGACAGCACCGGGCTGCTGATCACCACATCCACGCTTTCACCGCCTGTTAGCTCCGAGTAAGCCTGAAACAGACCGGAAAGAACGCGAGACGCACCGCCATTCGGGGTGTAAGTGATCTCGCGTCCATCCAGCCTGTCCAACAATGAGAGGTGGTGATCGGCCATGTCATCAATGAAGCCCATGATTACAGCCCGACATTGAGCAGCAATTTGACATTGGCATCACCGGATGCAGCGGCTTCTGCCGCCACACCAACAATGGTATTGCCTGATGCCGTAGTGGTCAGATTGCTGTTGGTGCTGTTCCAATAGAGCTTTGCGCCTTGGGTGACCGCACCACTGGCTTTCGGCACGCTAAACACGCCTGTGACATGCACCGCGCCTGTTTTTCCATCGGCAATGTTGGTTTTAGCGACACCGCCGATTGTGCCAATCAGCACAAAATCCCCGGAGGACACATCCGCGCCCGAAGGGGTATAGTTGAGGGCTTTGCCCTCCTGAACATAGTTAGTAGCCATAGGTTTTCTCCTGTTGGTTTGGGATTAAGCGCCGGGGTTTTTGTAAAGTGTGCGGAACTCCAGCGGAGCTGCTGCGGCGTCGATGCGCACCTTGTATTCGACACCATCAATCGACCAGCCATCCTGCTGATCAAGGAACGGAGCCGCCACGCCATCGAGATAGCCCACTTCAATCGTGTCGAAGATGCTGGGATTGGCGAGCAGATACCACGCCGTGGTGGAATCCGCGTCCAGCCGTGCATCAACAATGATCTCAGCAGCGCCGCGCACCGGGTTCGGAATCCGGCTGTTGGTTTTGCTGGGGTCAGTTTCCGACACCATCAGCACACGCGCCGTATCTTCCAGCGCCGCTGGCACAAGGAAGAAGGACGGGCTGATATTGAGCGTGGCCACACCATCTTTCTGGGTGCGCATGGCGGTTCGACCAGCACCCACTGTTGCCGCAGATGGCGCACCACCCGAACCGGCAAGGTTGTTGTGATCAGCGTGGAATAGCGCCGTACCATCTGACATGGTCGGGTTGCTGGTGATGACATTGAACACCAGATCACCCACAGTACGCGCCGCCGCACGTCCCATCTTGCGAGGGATATCAGTAAAGGCGGTCAGGTCGTCATTGATAATGGCCTGACGGGTGATGGAAAACAGCTTGCCGTAAGTGGTCAGCTGAATGGTTTCATGCCGTTCACCAAGGCTGCCATGCTTGTATTCACCACCTTCCTTGACCTCGTCCAGCGTATCAAACACGCCCATACCCACGCGGGTGTGCTGTTTGAAATCGGACAGGTTTCCGGAGCGGGTGAAGCGCTGGAACACTTCCTCGGCTTCCTCATAGCCACGGAGCATTGCCTTGCGGGCGTTGTTCTCCAGCACTTTGGGGAAATCGGAGGTGCTATGGGTAAAGGCACGTCCCACCAGTTCGCGCTTATCCATGCGCTCGGTACGGATACCGCGCAGCTCCAAGGATTTACGCGCCATTTCCAGCAGCGTATAGCCACATAGATCGGTGGGTTTGGCATCTT
>PBPD01000097.1 GCA_002725445.1 Rickettsiales bacterium | reverse complement strand
TGAAGACGGCGACGACGTGCTGTATGGCGGCAGTGCGGGCGACACAATTTATGGTGGCGCCGGCAACGACACCATTTATTCAGATCATGCACATACCACACAAACCAGCTATGTGTATGGTGGTGCGGGTGCTGACACGTTTGTATTCAGCTTCAGCCACAACCAGCGCGAATTGCCATGGGCAACCGTCATTGAGGATTTTGAAGTGGGTGTAGACAAAATCCGCATCGACGGCATGCCTTATAACGATGTATTTGTAGGTGGCTACGACACCGACCGCAGCAACGAATTCCGCATCTTCTATGACGCAGGCGACGATATAACCTATGTGCAGGGTAACGCCTATCGCGGTTGGTTCCGCACCCATATCGCCGTCAAGGGCGACTATGTAAACAATGTTGACCCTGCGGATAATCTGAGCGTTAGCGACTTCGAATTTGTAAACATCATTACCGACAATGACGGCACCGATGCCGATATCACCGCTAACATTATTCGCGAGAGCGATGACAACAAACACGAAGGCCTTATCGGTAGCAATAGCGGTGACACTATCTTCGGCAGCGGCGGCGACGAGATAAACGCGATGGACGGTAATGATGTCATCATTTTCAAACGCGGTACAAATCCTAACGGCAATGGCGGCATTCACACGGGCAAAGGCAATGACCTTGTGTTTGGCGTGTCTGAATATGACCGTATGTATGTCAACAATCTGGGCGGTGACAACACGCTGATTGGTGGCAACAACACGGGTATATATATGCACCGCGAAAATCCGGGCAATGATTTGGTCATCAGTCTGGGCCGTGACATGCCATTCGGGCTTGGAAATGGCGGCAACGACACCATGTATGGTGGCCGCGGCGGTGATTACAATTTCGATGGCGGCGGCGATAACGACTTTATGCATGCGGGCTATGGCGACGATATAGACCGTTTTGCTGGCGGCAGCGGCGATGACACCCTCATCGGTGGTTACGGTGGCGACTATATACGGGGCGGCAATTTCAGCAACGACAACGGCTATGGCAGCGACACCTTCATCATCTACGATCCGATGGAGTCCACCTCCACCCAAACCGACGTTATTTTCGACTTCGACACCAATGACGACCAGATTATACTACATGGCTTCACCGGCATAGGCCCGGGCGCGACACAAGTGACTATCACGCAATATAATGCCACTCAGCATGGCTACCCTGGACAAAACTGGACTGACATCACCGCCTCAGGCGGCGATAGCGACTTTAAGCTTACCCTCAAAGGCCATCACAACCTGACCGCTGGCACCGACATTATCTTCAACAGCGCACAGCTGGGTAGTGACAGCGCCGAAACCGCCGCCGACTTCACCAAAACGGCTGGCAGCGACATACTATTCGGCATGTCCAACCACGATACGATAGAAGGCGGCGCAGGCGATGACTCACTCTATGGCGGCCACTCGAATGATATGCTCTATGGTGAGGCAGACGATGACTATCTGGATGGCGGCTACGGCGATGATACGCTTGATGGCGGCGCAGGCGCCGACGAGTTGATGGGTGGCTATCACGATGATGTATTCGTCTTTGATGCGACCAGCTCCACCGCCGCCAACACCGATATCATATGGGACTTCAAATCCGCAAAAGATGGCGATAAAATAGACCTGTCTGATGCCTCTTTCGGCGGCATTGGCTATGGCGACCTTACCATCTCCACACCCGGTTTGGATGCTGCCAATAGCACCATGTACACCGTCATCACCGAAGCTAACACAGGCTTCACCCTCAAGCTCATCGGCTATTTTGAAGATGGCTTTAATCTGGGCGCCAGCGATTTCATTTTCTAGCCACGCCCTATCCCGCATAAAAAGCTTTCTTTTTAGCTGCTGACACGTTACAAGCGGCGCGCAACCAAATGCCTATAAATGCCTGAGAAAGCCAGATAGATGAAAGAAATCCGTAATATCGCCATCATTGCCCACGTAGACCACGGCAAAACCACCCTAATCGACTCGCTGCTGCAGCAGTCCGGCACCTTCCGCGAGAACCAAAGCGTCGACGAACGCGTGATGGACAGTAATGATCTGGAAAAAGAACGCGGCATTACCATTCTGGCGAAATGCACCTCGATCAAATGGCAGGATATCCGCATCAACATCATCGACACCCCAGGCCACGCCGATTTTGGCGGCGAGGTTGAGCGCGTGCTGTCGATGGCCGATGGCGTGATTTTGCTGACCGATGCGGCTGAAGGCCCTATGCCACAAACCAAATTCGTACTCGGCAAAGCACTGGCGCAAGGGCTGCGCCCAATGGTTGTTATCAACAAGGTAGACCGCCCAGACGGCCGCCCAGACGAAGTAGTAGACGAAGTATTCGATTTGTTCGCCGCACTGGACGCCGACGAGGACCAGCTCGACTTCCCCGTATTGTACGCGTCGGGTCGCGATGGCTGGTGTGTTACCGATCTGGATGATGAGCGCAAAGACCTCACCCCCATGCTGGAATTGATTGTTAAGCATGTGCCTGCCCCACAGGTGAATAAAGACGCACCATTTGCCATGCTGGCAACCCTGCTGGAGTCGGATCCGTTTCTGGGTCGCATTCTGACAGGCCGCATCATCAGCGGCGTAGCTAAAGTGAATATGCCTATTAAAGCGCTGAACCTCAAAGGCGAACAGGTAGAAACAGGCCGCCTGTCCAAGCTGCAAACCTTCGCCGGTGTGGAACGTGTGCCGGTTGATCAGGTCGAAGCAGGCGATATTATTTCGGTTGCTGGTACGGCGATCGCCTCGGTATCCGACACAATTTGCGACCCTGCGGTGAGCGAGCCCGTGCCATCGACCCCGATCGACCCACCTACCATGGCTATCACCATCAGCGTAAACGACTCACCTTTTGCCGGTCAGGAAGGCAGCAAAGTAACCAGCCGCATGATCCGCGACCGTTTGCTGGCAGAAGCCGAAACCAACGTAGCCATCACCGTGGAAGAATCCGAGAATGCAGACGCCTATATCGTCGGTGGCCGCGGCGAATTGCAACTGGGCGTATTGATCGAGACCATGCGTCGCGAAGGCTTTGAATTGTCTGTCTCGCGCCCACGCGTATTGCTGAAAAAAGACGATAGCGGCAACACGCTGGAGCCAATCGAAGAAGTGGTCATCGATGTGGATGACGAATATAGCGGCGTGGTGGTAGAGAAAATTTCGCTGCGTAAAGGCCAAATGCAGGATATGCGCCCATCAGGTGGCGGCAAAACCCGCATCACCTTCCTTGCGCCGTCACGTGGCCTGATCGGTTATCAGAGCGAGTTTCTGACCGACACACGTGGCACAGGCGTGATGAACCGCGTGTATCACAGCCATGACAGCTATAAAGGCGAAATTGAAGGCCGTCGCAATGGCGCGCTCATCTCCACGGGTCAAGGTGACGCTGTAGCCTATGCCATCTTTAACCTGCAGGATCGTGGCATTATGTTCATTGGCCCGCAGGATAAAGTCTATACCGGCATGATCGTGGGCGAACATAGCCGCGACAATGATCTGGAGATCAACGTGCTGAAAGGCAAACAGCTGACTAACGTACGTGCTTCGGGCACCGACGAAGCGGTACGCCTGACGCCGCCTAAGAAAATGTCGCTGGAGGAAATGATCTCATACATTCAGAGCGATGAGTTGCTGGAAGTAACGCCCGACTCGCTGCGTCTGCGCAAACGCGAGCTGGATCCAAACGAACGCAAGAAAGCAATGCGCGCGGCTAAAAAAGCAGGCTAAGGCTAGGGTTTACGCATTCCACGGCATGCGTTTAAGCAGCCGTGCCATGCCGCACCAGCCGCTTACACCGGCAAATAACAGGCCTGCGCCAAAGAAAGCCGCAATGTAGAAAGCCGCATTCATGCCGCTCAGGCCAGCCAATGTTGAAAGCAGCACTGCACTGCCAACCACTATTTGCACCTGACGCATGATCGGCAGCCCTTTCTGCTTAGCAATTGTGGGCAGCCCGGCTTGCTTCCATGCGCTGATGCCACCAATGAGCGTATAAATCTCATAGCCACGCAGCGCCTCTTGCTGTGCAAACTGACAAGCCTGCTCACTGCGCTTACCACTCATGCACTGAAAAATAATAGGGCGCACATCTTCTTTCAGCAGCGCCAGTTTGTCAGGCAATTGCGATAGTGGAATCGACACCGCCTTCACTATATGCTCCTGTGCGTATTCGTCAGGCTCGCGCACATCCACCAGATATGCCTCGCCCAGCCGTATTTTCTCATCGGCCTGTTTTGCTGTTATTTCTTCTACCATAGTAACTCCTTATACATATCATTTTATTCTTATGTGTAGGCAATGGCAAACAAAATCAATAAAGGGTTGCGTCCGCACAGCAGATCGCTACAACAAGCCGCATGATTATTGAGAATTTGCAAATTTTGCGCGCTTTCGCCGCCCTCGCAGTGTTGTTTTTTCACATGCAGTGGGCTGGCATTGCACTGGGCAGTTTCGGCGTCGACATCTTTTTTGTCATCAGCGGCTTCATCATGACGCATATCTGCCATCGCCGTCAGGATCTGTTTTTTCTGCGCCGCGTCATCCGCATTATCCCTATTTACTGGTCGCTCAGCTTACTGGTGTTTGTGCTCGCGCTATTGCTGCCCAGCCTGTTTCCTGAGGTGCGCAGCGACATGCTATTTCTCTTTGAGTCGCTGCTATTCATCCCCACCTATGATGCAAAAGGCGTGATTCAGCCTATTATTTCCATCGGCTGGACCCTCAATTACGAAATGTTCTTCTACGCACTGACAGGTATCAGCCTGCTACTGTGCCCTCCGCGCTATGCCACCTTTGCTGCCGCTCTCATTTTAGGCGCGCTGGTGCTATGGCTGCCTGCCAGCGGATGCAGCACCGCCGCTTGCCAGTTCTATAGCGATCCGCTCATGCTCGAATTCGGCTTAGGCGTGCTATGTTTTCACCTGTATAAGCGCCTGCGCAAAACCAAACGCATACCCACCGTTATCTGGTGGATAGTGCTGCTGGCCGCATTGGCTGTATGTTACTGGGTGGAAGCCAATGGCCTGTTTGGCATGAACCGGCTGGCTGCGTTTGGGGCGCCCGCCTTTGCTGTGGTCACAGCCGCGCTCATGTTAGAAGCACGCATCCCTATGTCGGCGCATCATACCTTGGTGCCTGTTGGCAATGCCAGCTACACACTCTACCTTATCCATCTCTATATCGTGCTGGTGTTCAATCACTGGTTGGCCACCCTGTCGCCATGGCTGTCCACCACCCACACTGTGGGCGCAATATTATGCGTGTTGGTTGTGCTGACACTCAGCCTCACCCTCACTAAGCGCTTCGAACTCCCCATTATTCGGCGTTTAAAACGCAGCCTTTTGCCGTCCCGCAACTAACTCACTGAGACTTCATAAGTTTCACTTCCTTATCCACAGTGAATATGTTATATAGCTGATAGTTGCCCTGCTTTCGGGCGAGGCAGCCTAATTGCCTACACTTACTACTGCTATACCGTCTAGGGCGCATGAAGTAACGTAGTGCGCTTACCAACGCCATACACAAGGAGTTTATTATGGCTAACGGAACGGTTAAGTGGTTCAACACCACCAAAGGTTATGGTTTTATCAGCCCAGAAGATGGCGGCAAAGATGTGTTTGTTCACATTAGCGCTGTACAAAAAGCTGGTCTGGCTGGTCTGGATGAAGGCCAACAGGTATCTTTCGACCTGGAAGAAAACCGTGGCAAAACCGCTGCAGCGAATCTGGTAGTAAGCGACGCCGCTTAATCAGATTCATCATTGAGTGTAGGTGCTTTGGGGCTGTAACACAGTCCCAGCACCGCACCGATCCCCACTCCCTCAAGCACATAGGCCGCCGACCAGGCCAAACTAAGCGCCGCAGGCACGTTCAGATAGACGAAACTGGTAAGCCCTGGCAGCGTAAACAACACCCCCACTACCAATCCAAAACGCATCCCCGCTCGCATGGTGTGCGGTGCCGGTGAAAAACCAAATAACAGCGCTAAAAACAGGCCTGTGATGACGTGCCGCGTAATTGTCCAGTGCAAGCCATCCTGCATGGCAGTTGCATCACGCCACAGCTCAGCCGTCTGCGCATACCAATCCGCCAACACATACACATGCAGCACAAACTCGTAAGCATGTATAAACACTGCGGCCAGAAATCCGCTCAATATCCAGCGTCGTAAACTCATGAGCTTACTATAAAGCCCTCACACACCTGCACAAGCACAGACTTTGCACATCCATTTATTATTTTCATACCCCCATGCTCGGCGTAACGGAGTGTATTTTTATGTACACCCGGCAAATATAGGCAAGCTACGGTTAATCTTTCTTAGTTATAGGCACTTTTTGCCTATATTGAATAACTTTTATTTAGACCTACTCTATATACTGCGATATATTAATAAAAAACAACAGAAAGCCCTCGGCAAGGTTTGGCATCGTAATTGCATCGTAAGGCATAACGGCAAGTAACCTTGAGTGAGAAAGGAGCAACGACGATGACCACAGAAGAAAAAGAAGTCTATAATCACGTTAAGCACATGGCGGAAGAACAGGTAATTTTCCTGAAGAACCGTTACAAAATGCAACCACATGAAATTATTTCCATGTACACAGGCAATGCGCGTGCAGATGCAACCTATGACGATGCCATCGAAAGCATCGCCATGTTCAACATGTTCACTGCGAACAAAAACGGCTTCGTAGCATCGTAAATTGCAACAGGCATGGCGGCCACAATGCCGCCCGGCCTCTTCTATTTAGAGAATGGTAGGATTCGGCACGTCGCCGTATACTTCCTGCGGATCGAATGTCTTTTCGTCTTCGCGGAATTCCAGTACATCAGCACTTGCAGGCGTATCACCCGTTGGCACCGCGCGATAAAAACAGCTGCGATACCCGACATGGCAACTCGCATCGCCCGGAATCTCAACACTGATCCAGACCGCGTCCTGATCGTCATCAATGCGCATTTCCTTGATCTTTTGCACCAGACCACTGGTCGCACCTTTATGCCACATCACTTTGCGGCTACGGCTATAATAATGCGCCTCGCCGGTTTCGATGGTTTTGCGCAGCGCTTCGTCATTCATATACCCCAACATCAGCACTTCACCCGTGCTTGCACTTGTGGTCACACATGGCAGCAGGCCATGCTCGTCGAACTTCGGCGCCAGCTCATTGCTCTCTTCCACTTGCTCAATGCTCACGCGTTTGGCAAAATACCCTTCAGTCATGGTAATCGTCCTTTATTTTCGATAGAACGGTTAGATAATACTCACACCAAGAGAATGCAAGCATTATGGCAACCCCTCCTTCCTTAAATCTTGATTGCGACGAAACACGACAGCTCTGGCAAGCCATTCAAAATGTGCCTGACGGTATTATCGACGAGGTGATGGCCGATGGTATTATCACCGATGAAGAAATCGAGCTGATTACGCAGGAAGTGGAAAAAGCCTGCCAGATGGATATTTCATCCTCGTGCCACGACCTGCTGCGCCATGTTGTCACTGCCGCATCCGAGCTGTCGGCGCATCGTGCCGAAAAAGCAGATGAAATAGAATCCAGCCTTTGCCATGTCACCATGCATGAGATCCGCGAAGTAATGGGCTATCTGATTGATACGGGCCAGATCGAAATTGGCGACCATCATGTCAAAGAAGCACCAGATGCCGCGCGCCTGCAACAATATCAGGATTTGGAAGTGGTCTATCGCGGCCGCTAAAACACCAAATCAACCAGCATTTAGTTGCGCTACTTAGCTTGATTTAAAAGGGATTATTGCGCTCCCAGAAACCAGGAGGCTCCTGAGCTGGTATCGATAATGGCCGTGTTTCGTTATAAACGCACAACACCTCGGTACCGTTACGCAACGTAAAGCGCGAAGCCACACGCTCCACCACCACATAATCGCCGCGCGTGCGGAAATTCACCATCTCTTCATTGCCCAGGCCGTCCACCCGGAAGAAAGCCGGCACATCGGCATTTTTGTCGGGAAATTCAAAATAAGTGAACTCGCCATCGTCAAAGATGCGCAAGGGAGAAATCACTTCCGAACCGCGTATCGTATAGTTGAAGTTAAACTTCTCAGGTTCGTTGTAAATATCTGGTATAGCTTCATATTGCGACACATTAATCGTGTTCACATCGTCGGTGGGGTAGATGAAGCGCAGCACAAACACCATGTTACGCGCACGGATATCTTCGCTTTCTTCCGCATGCAGCTCGAAATGATAGGTGTGCTTGTCGGTAATCACCGTCATATTAGTCAGCGCATCCTGCTCGATCGGCTTAATAAAGATACGGTTGCCGGTTGGGTTCACCAGCCAGGCCAGCGAGTCACCGATCGACACCGTTTGCACCTCTTCATCCTCGGCAAACTCAATGCTCGACTGATAGCCATAATGGCCGACAAAGCTGTAAATCTCATTCGGCGTGTAACGCACCGTACGAATACGCTGATCGGTTGCCAACGGGCGCGGGTCTTGCAACGCCTCTGCCGCCAATGGCACTGCCACCATCATCACTGCTACACTTACACTCACCCAAAAGCGCTTAATCATTGCGCGGTTCCCGCCATTTGTTCTTGTACGTTGTAGCCGACCACCTGAAATTCGGGCATGGTCAAACGTGTGTCCTCACCCCCATTTGCAGCAGCGTCCAGCTCCTGTTGCGAAATGCCACTATAGAAAAATTTGACGCGTGCCGTCCAGTTGCTTTTTTCGATTCCTTGCGCCGTTATCACCTCGGCCGTGAAGTTGACCACTGCCTCATCTGGCTCTACCGCGCGGTTCACCTGAATTTGGCGTATGTCGATGTTGCGCATGTTATGTTTGCCGTATTGCCGCACGGGACTGCGCGGATTACTTGGCTGAATCATGCGGTTATATTCGTTATACACAGCATTATCGCTGTAATTCTGCATAAAACGCCGATGTTTGGTAAATTCGGGCTCGTAATACCCCTCACGCATGCGAACATATTGCGCCAGATAATACTCGCTGATCACCTTATTCACATCTGCATCGGCATCTTCGCGCAAACGCTCAATGCGCGGCAGCAAATCCACCATGTTTTCATTGGGATAGACAAAAGGCTCACGCGGTTTCAGCGGCATCAACCCCATCAATCCAGAGAAGGAAAACAGGAAGATCAACACCCCCAGCACTACCACCACCACAAAGAAATAGCGCTCGGAAATAGGATTCAGATAGACCACATCGTACCAGCGGCGGGCTTCCTCAAAATAGGTGCCTTCGCGAATACGGGTGGCAATTTCTTCATTATCTGGCTGATAGGGCTCTGTCATAGCGCTAAAAACGTGTGGAATACCCCTGTTGAATTACTCATTGTAACAAATCATTAATATATTTATGCTACTATTACAGCCAATAAATAAGGTGCTTAGGCACAGCAAAACAATATAGAACAGCGGGGCTTGGGGCAAGAATAGTTGGATATTAAGGCACAATCATATCGTTTTTTCGCGCAGCTGTGGCTCGGCGTGGCTGTCGCTTGCGTGAGCGCACCGCTCAGCTGGGCGCAATCCAGCAGCGTGGACAATAGCTGGCGCGACACCGAACTGAAGGGCACCGACCATGTATATGGCGCTCAATCCGAAGAGGCCATCCCGCACAAACGCACCAAAAAAGGCTCGCCGCTGGTAATATTCAACGAGCATATTTACACCAGCATTATGGATCCGGACGCCCCCCAAAAAGTCTATAACGGCAATCTCTACCGCGATCCGCCCAACAGCCCGCGCATAGTGCATTCGATGATCGGCTATGACGACCCCGAAGCCAGCGACAGCCAACGCTATGCGGCCTGCCAGCATATGATCGAGCCACGCGGTGGCATTCCCGATGAACCAAACGCGGCCTATAACCGTCTACGCATGGATAATTGTGCCAACCAGTATTTGCTGAACGCTGCCATGCAGCCCGATGCGATGGATGGCCGCTTGTCCAATTTACGCGCGGGCGATGGCAATGAAGCACGTGAAGTGCAGGAAAATTTCTGCCAGCCATTCGAGATCAAGCGCGTGCCGAACGAATACCGCGAATATGACCCTGGCACTTACATCAAAGATGCGTGGAAGCGCCTGCTACGCGACCCGAAACACAAAAAGAATATGCTCGGCATTTTAAACGAGCCTGACTACAGCTATTTCGGCACGCTGAAAATGGTGAGCAAGATGGATATGCCATCCGGCAGCGGCCCCAGCTGGGACGAGCTGCATGCCACCAATATCGAGCAGATTATCGATCCGGTACATCCATTTTCACCGCGCTGGAACTATTTCTTCAATGACCGCGACCATTTCTCGCCTCTGACGCAAATTTACTCAGGCGATGATGAGCATGCCGTGCGTTGTTCAGGCACAAAAGACGAAGAAATTAAGGTAGACTTGCTGGAGTTCCGCTTTGACGATTTCGCCAAAGACATGGGACATCGCATCGCGTTTAACACATTGTGTTACAACAATATGATTATTCCGCCGCCGCCATGCTATCTGCCGCCCTATATCACCCTCACCTGCCGTGAATGCGTAGATGTAATGGGTGGCGATTTCCGCAATGAGAAACCACCCTGCGCCACCATTCATGATGGCGAAGACATACCGCTGTTCAGCTTCCTCTGTGGCAAGAGCGCCGAGAAAATCTGCTATGATGCGGCGAAACCCGTGGTGCCAATCAACAAGCTACGCATTCGCCACACCGATGATTTGCCCGAAGGCAGCCCCGAGGGCTACGAATTTGAAGATTACTTCGAGAATCGCCGTCCTTATATGCGCTGGCTGGACACAGGCACCGAAGCCACCGACCCCAACGCCAAATTTGACTGGTACAGCGATGAAAACTCCAAAGTGGCGATCGTCGGCGTAGGCCAGGAGGAAGGCGCAAAAGATAGTATGCGCTGCATGTTGGGCGGCGGCAGTGGCATTCCGGCTTCTGGCATTGTGGTGCCGCCGGTGGACCCTATCAGCAGCTGGGCCGAGATGAAGCTCTATCAGGCGCGCACCGTGCGTAAATACGGCCTGAACTGCCTTGCACGCCACGAAAAACTCTACAAACCATTCGGCAC
>PBPD01000096.1 GCA_002725445.1 Rickettsiales bacterium | reverse complement strand
GCGGCCGTGTGCCGGCTTATTCGGTGGTGGTGCCAGGTGCGCTTCCCGGTAAAACTCCCGATGCTCCATCATTGTATTGTGCGGTGATCGTGAAGAAAGTGGACGAGCAAACCCGCAGCAAAACGGGCGTAAACGAGATTCTGCGTGAGGCAGTGTGACCTACGATCTTTCGCAATATGATGCTGTAACACTTGCTAGCGAGTTGATGCGCTGTGAAAGCGTGACACCGCACGAGGCCGGCGCACTCACCACCTTGCAGAACATGCTGGAGCCGCTGGGCTTTGCGGTGCATCGTGAGATTTTTCGTGAGGAAGGCACCGAGCCTGTAGAAAACATGTATGCCCAGCGTGGTGAAGGCAAACCGAATCTGTGCTTTGCGGGGCATGTGGATGTCGTGCCGCCCGGCCGTTTGGAGAAGTGGGACACCCCACCATTTGAGCCGACTATAAAAGACGGTGTGCTTTACGGTCGTGGCGCGGAAGACATGAAGGGCGCGATCGGCGCGTTTGTAGCGGCCACCAAGCGATTTGTAGACGCCTACCCGCAGCGTGATGGGGCGATTAGCTATCTCATCACTTGTGATGAAGAAGGGGTCGCCATCAACGGCACGCGAAAAATGCTTGGGTGGATGCAGGAAAATAATCACCAGATTGATGCCTGTATTGTCGGCGAGCCAACGAATCCCACTTTCATGGGCGAAATGGCGAAGATTGGCCGTCGCGGCAGTGTAACCTTCCATCTGGAAGTGCGCGGCAAACAGGGCCATATCGCGTATCCTGACAATGCGGACAATCCAATCACCCGCATGGTTTATATTCTGCAGGCGCTAAAGTCGCATAAGCTCGACCATGGCACAGAATTTTTCCCGCCGAGCAATCTGGAAATCACCACGATTGATGTGAATAATCCTACCGTAAATCTGATACCGGGCGATGTATCGGCGGCGTTTAATGTGCGCTTTAATAACTTACATACCAGTGAACAGATTGTGAGTTGGGTGCGTGAAGCGTGCGAGCAATATGCCGATGACTTTGAGCTCAAACATCATGTCACCGGTGAAGCATTTCTGACCAATGATGAGCAGTTGAAATCTGTGGTGGCCAGCGCGATTGAAAAAGTGACAGGCCATGTGCCTGATATGTCGACAACGGGTGGCACATCGGATGCGCGCTACATCAAAGATGTGTGTCCGGTTGTAGAGTTTGGCACCACTGGCCACACGCCGCATCAGCTCAACGAGCGTGTGAGCGTCGAAGCACTTGAGCAGTTGGCCGATGTATATTACGCCATCATCTGCGGTTATTTCGGGATGTCGGAAGGGTAAACTACTTCGCTCAGGTAAAGCCCGTGTGCGGGGGCTTTTAGGCCGCCTGCTTTGCGGTCCTTTGCATCCAGTGCGTGTTGCACATCTGCTTTGGTCCATTTGCCTTTGCCCACATGCGCCAATGTGCCCACCATGTTGCGTACCTGATGATGCAGGAAAGAAAGCGCCTCAACATAAATCGCGATTTCTTCGCCGTTGCGCACAATGTCCAGTCTGTCGAGTGTTTTAACGGGTGAGTCTGCCTGACACTGGGTGGATCTAAAACTGGTGAAGTCATGTGTGCCGATCAGTATGGATGCGGCATCCTGCATGGCGTCGGTGTCCAGATCACCGTATACATGCCATGCGCGATTATAGTCCAGCGCGAGGCGGGCAGGGCGATGCACAATGCGGTAAATATATTTACGCCCGATGGCTGAAAAGCGCGCGTGAAAATCTTCGCTGACTTCTTCTACATCCAAAATAGCAATGCGGGCAGGGGATAGCTTCTGGTTCAATCCTTCGCGCACACTGTAAGGCGTGCGTTCGGCGGCAATGTCAAAATGCGCCACTTGTCCCAGCGCATGTACGCCTGTGTCGGTACGGCCAGCGCAGAACACACGTACCTCTTCTTGCGCATATTCGTAAATAGCTTCTTCGATTGTTTGCTGCACGGATGGCCCGTCTTTCTGGCGCTGCCATCCGACATAATCGGTGCCGTCATATTCGACTGTGATGCGGTAGCGCGGCATCAGCCAAACCTTTCACCCGCAGGCATGGCGAAGCCGCGTAGCAATTCTTCGGCTTGCATGGCGCGTTTGTTGGGGCGTTGCAGGGTGCGAAGGCGTAGCGCATTGGTGCCGCATGCTACGGTGAGGGCGTCGTCAAGCAATGTGCCCGGCACGCTGTCATGCGTTTCAGGCACCACGTTCGCGCTGTGAATTTTCAGCACTTCATCATGAAAACGCGCCGTTGCGCTGGGCCATGGATTAAGCCCGCGAATCTGGTTGTAAATGGTTTCGGCTGGTTGGCTCCAGTCGATGCTGCTTTCGCTTTTGTCGAGCTTGCTTGCATATGTCACTCCCTCTTCGGGTTGCGGAGTGGGCTGCAATGCCCCTTTTTCTACGAGTTGCAATACTTCCAATGTGGCAGTCGCGCCTTTGTCAGCCATCAGATCATGCAGTTCGCCTGTGGTCATATGCTGCGGCACATCCATTGCCTCGCGGTAAAGCACGTCGCCTGTATCCAGCCCTTCATCCATTTGCATGATGCACATGGCGGTTTTCTCATCCCCCGCAAGTACGGTGCGATGCAACGGTGCCGCCCCCCGCCAGCGCGGCAGGTCAGATGGGTGAATATTGATGCAGCCATGCGGATAGGCTTCCAGAATCGGCTTGGGCAGCAGCAAACCATAGGCCGCCACCACCGCAATATCTGCTTTATGCGCGCGGAATTCTTGTTGCACCTCATCGCTTTTTAGGCTGGTTGGCACATGCACAGGAATATCTGCGCTTTCTGCCAATTGATGGGTAGGAGAGGGCGTTTCTTTGTGGCCACGATTGGCTTTGCGGGGGGGCTGCGAATACAGCGCCACCACCTCGTGTTCGCTATCGATCAGGGCTTGTAGCGCTGGCACCGCAAATGCGGGCGTGCCCATAAATACCACGCGCAATGCCATAAGGCCTACACCGGCACTTCGTCGTTAATATCGGTTTTGATTGCGCCTAAGCGTTTCGCTTTTTTCAGTTTGCGCAGGATCATGTCGCGTTTCACCTTGGATATATGATCCACAAACACGATGCCATCGATATGGTCGATCTCGTGCTGTATGCAGGTTGCCATCAGGCCGTCGGCCTTCAGTTCCTGCTGTTTTCCATCCAAATCCAGATAGCGCAGTGTTACCACGCTCGGGCGTTCCACAATGGAGTATTGGTCAGGAAAAGACAGGCAGCCTTCATCATATTCAGACAGATCTTCGCTGGCCTCTACTACCTCGGGGTTGATCAGTACAATCGGGTTGCGGGTTGATTCATCGCCTGGTTGCTGATCGACATCCATCACAATCACGCGTTTATGCACGCCCACTTGCACGGCGGCCAGCCCAATACCGTTATTAGCATACATGGTTTCCAGCATGTTGGCAGCCAGCGTGCGAATGTCATCCGTTACGGCGTCCACAGGCGTGGATTTAATCTTCAGGCGCTCATCGGGCGCGATTACTAAGGGTAATACAGCCATATCAGTTTGTTAGCATACATCCCGAAGGCGGGCAATTGCTTCCTCTTGTCCAAGCGTCGTTAAAATATCCATCAGATCGGGGCCACCCGTGCCACCGGTCACCGAAGCGCGAATTGCAGGCATCATCTTACCCAGTTTCAATTCATGCGCGGTTGCAATCTCTGCCACCACTGGCTTGATGCTGTCGGCATTCCATGTGTCCAGCTTGGCCCAGGCGTCCGCAATGTCTGCCAGCACTGCTTTGCGTTCACTCACCAACTCGGCTGCTTTT
Source organism: Rickettsiales bacterium (assembly GCA_002725445.1). Taxonomy (GTDB): domain Bacteria; phylum Pseudomonadota; class Alphaproteobacteria; order Rickettsiales; family UBA3002. Next base: position 4,622 of record PBPD01000096.1, on the reverse strand, counting down.
TCCTCTAGCTGAAGTGGGCGATCAATCACATAAAATAATGCGCTCTCTGCTAAAGCATTTAGGGTTTCGGCGCGTTGTTTCAAGCCCTCCATGCCGCGTGTCAGAACAGCGTTTTGTGTGTCGTTCAATGTGCGACCCAGTGCTTTCACCAGCACGGGGCGCACCAGCTCTATCAGGCGCGCATTATCGGCCTGACGAATGTAATGTCCGTTCAGGTTTTCCAGCTTGGCAAAGTCAAAACGCGCGGCGGCCTTGTTGATGCTTTCCATCGAGAACCAATCGATCGCCTGATCTCGGCTGATAATTTCGTCGTCCCCATGCGCCCAGCCCAGTCGTAGCAGATAGTTGCATATGGCTTCTGGCAGATAGCCCATGTCGCGGTACGCTTCCACCCCCAGCGCCCCATGGCGTTTGGACAGCTTGGCACCATCTGGTCCATGAATCAGTGGTATATGTGCAAATTGCGGCACATCCCAGCCCAGCGCATCAAACAGCACGGTCTGGCGAGCGGCATTATTCAAATGGTCATCGCCGCGGATAATGTGGGTGATGCCCATATCATGGTCATCGACAACGACGGCGAGCATATAGGTTGGTGAGCCATCAGAGCGTAGGATAATGAAATCATCCAGCTGGTCAGCGCCAAAACGCACATCTCCCTGCACGGCGTCTTTTACTATGATTTCACCCTCCAGTGGGGCTTTGATGCGGATCACAGGCTCAACACCTGCGGGTGCCTCGGAAGCATCGCGGTCGCGCCAGCGGCGGTCATAGCTGATGCGTTTGCCTTCTTTTTGCGCTTCCTCACGCATAGCAGCCAGCTCTTCGGCGCTGCAATAGCATTTATACGCCTTGCCTTCGCGCAGTAATTGCTCGGCTATTTCCTGATGGCGTGCTTCTTGTTTGGATTGAAATACCGTGTCGCCGTCATGTGTCAGGCCAAGCCAGCCTAGCCCATCTACAATGGCGCGCTTTGCGTCTTCTGTTGAGCGCTCTTTGTCAGTGTCTTCAATGCGCAACAAAAATGTGCCGCCATGATGGCGCGCAAACAGCCAGTTGAAGTAAGCCGTGCGGGCACCGCCAATATGCAGCATGCCAGTAGGTGACGGGGCAAAACGTGTAACCACGCTCATAGTGGATTTCCTTATCTAAACTTAGTACACCAAATGTGGCGCTAGGTATAACGAGGGCAGGCAGAATGTACAACCACCTTATGCAGCAATTGGAAAAGGAGCGAGAGCGCTGGGTGCTGTGGCTGCCCGTATTGCTGGGTGCGGGCATTGGTATCTATTTTGCGCTTCCACATGAGCCAAGCGATTATAGCTTGCTGGTGTTGCCCCATCTGGTGCTTTTGTGGGCGTGGGGTTATCGCCGGCAAACGCCTTGGGCGCTATGGGTTGGGATTCTATTGATTGTAAGCGCAGGCTTTGTGCTCGCGAGCTGGCATGCCCATTCCTCCGATTTGGTTATGCTGCAAAAAGAGGTGCGTATTAGCACGGTATCTGGCCGCGTTATCAATGTGGAAGAAGAACAGAAGGCGCATAAAATCACGCTCGAAAACGTGACGGTGGATGGGCTTGCTGCGGAGCAGACACCTCACACAATACGGCTTAAGGTGCGCGGGGTAGATGAGCCTCCCGCATTGGGCGCAGAAGTGCAATTGCGGGCGGGGCTAATGCCGCCCAGTGGCCCTGTCATGCCAGGTGCGTTTGACTTTGCACGGTTCTTTTATTTTCGCGATATCGGTGCGGTGGGCTATGGCTTGCCACCTGTTACGACCCTGTCACCTGCGCAAGAAGCAACCGCAGCGTTATGGTTGCGCCAGCAGCGTCTGGGCATAGCTTCGCATGTGCGCGCCAATATGAGTACGCCAGAGAGTGAGGTGGCCGTAGCATTGATGACAGGCGAGCGCACGGGCATACCCGAATATGTAAATGAAGCGATGCGCAGCGCCAATTTGTCCCATGTGTTGGCCATATCGGGCATGCATATGGCCATGGTCACAGGCTTTGTGTTTTTGCTGGTGCGGTTTGTGTTGGTGCTGATTCCAGCCACACAGCATAAACGGTACAACAAGCAATATGCTGCGGCTATCGCACTATTGGCGGGGGTGATGTATCTAGGCATTTCCGGTTTTCCTCTCTCTGCCGTGCGCGCTTTTGTGATGGTGGCGTTGCTGCTCGGTGCTGTGTTGTTGAACCGTCAGGTCACACCCATGCGCTCTTTGGCGTTTGCGGCATTGATTATTCTTGTATACGACCCCTCCAATCTGCTTGAGCCAGGGTTCCAGCTTTCCTTTGCGGCGACAGTGGCATTAATTGCCTTTTATGAGGCTGCGCGTTTTCGCTACGATGCGATGGGTGGTCTGCAGCATTTCAGGGGCAGGGTGCTGGCCTTTTTTGTGGGGGTGTTGCTCACCACCATTGTGGCCGAAGCAGCGACGTCTCCCTTTGTGCTCTATCATTTCAACAGTTTTTCGCTCTATGGGCTACTGGCGAATATGCTGGTGATACCGGTGGTCACCTTCTGGATTATGCCTGCCATGTTGCTGAGTTTCATGTTGATGCCGCTGGGCTTGGATGCGCCAGCGCTCTGGCTGATGGAAGAGGGCATCACCACCATGTTGATGCTGGCTGAGTGGGTGGCCAACATACCGCATGCGCGCACGTTCTATCCTGCTATGCCTGCCTGGGGCATGGTGTTGATTGCGCTGGGTGGGTTATGGTTATGCCTATGGCGTACAGGCTGGCGCTGGTGGGGCGCAGGAGCGATAGCGGCAGGGTTGATGAGTCTGAGCCTGACGCATATGCCAGACATACTCATCTCGCCAGACGTTAAGCAAATAGCTGTGCGTATTGAGGGTACGCTCTATATGGCAAAAGGCAGGAGCACCAGTTTCATTGCCGACCAATGGGCGCATGGGGCGGGCTATGAGCAATTGGATTATGTGCCTAAGGGCAATCCCGCTTGGCAGTGCGATGCACTGGGCTGTATTTACACGCAGCATGGGCAGGTGATAGCGTTTCCCGCACGCCAGTCAGCCATCGTTGAAGATTGTGAGCGCGCGGATTGGGTGATTACCGCATTTTATGCGAATGCCTGCGAGGCAACATTGATTGACCGTGCAGATTTAAGCGTACGGGGCGCGCATTGGTTCTGGCTGAATGAAACGGGCGTGAAAATGGGAAACAGCGCGCAGGCGAGTGGGGTGCGGCCATGGGCACGCAAAAAACAGCGTTATTAGTCTGCCACCGTAATGCGATAGCCCTGCTGTTCAAGCAAGTGCAGCAGGCCTGAGTTGCCGGGCAGGTGTAATGCGCCGACAGCAACAAACATCCCTCCCAGCTGTAGTGGGGTGCTGAGCCATCTGGCCATCTTGTAGTTGCGCTTGGTTAATAATGCATTCTCCAAATACGCACCGAGTGCATCATCTTCTATTGCATCAAAGCTTTCGCGCCCCAGTGCGGCGATGCCGCGCATATCTTTATTGGCATAGAGTGTTTGTAAGCGCGCCATATTCTCGTTGATTGAGTCAATGTCATCCAGACTTGCTTCCAAGAATGCAATTTGTTCATCCAGTGAGAGGTTATCAAAAATAGCAAATTGTTCCTGCACGCTCTCCAGCCCGAATAGCTGCTTGTTTTGATTCATGGCATATTGTTGCAGCTGTTCGTCAATCACCATGCCATCTGCTTTTGGTTGCGGATATTGCATCAGCACAGCCACCGCCCATGGTTTGAAACGATTGATTTGCTTTGGATTGATGGGAATATGCGCCAGATTGGCTTGTAGCTTGGTAAATACGCTGCGCGGTAATAGCTGATTAAGACCTGGCTTGTCGGGCGGCAACAGCAGCGACACCAGCACCTGCTTTTTGGCTTGTTCGTCCAACACAATTTCGAAAGCAGCGTAATCACTATTTATAATGGCTTGTTTGGCATCGTGCAGCATAGGGCGCAACACCGGATCATCCGAGTGGAAAGTGCCAAACAGATAATTGGTGACTCCGCATGAGCTTACTTTGAATAACAGCCCTGTTTCATAGCGTTCGGCAATCGGCGTATAATCGGCCGGCAGCGGGCAGGGTGCTTTAGCCAGCGCTATGCAGGGCCATAGCAGGCATAGCAGCACATAAAACAAACGACGGCACATGAGGGTTAGTCCTTGTTGTGAAGGGCAGAAAGGTTGTTCACCGTATGTGAGCGGAATTCGCGACGGAAAATAACCAGCACGACCCACAGCGTCATCACGATGAAAATGCCTGAATGGATGAACCAGCTGATCGTGGCCAGCCCGAAATAATAGGCGCGTAATGCCATGTTGAAGTGGCGGCCGGCATTGGCAATCAAATCGCCTGCACGTTTCGCAAACTCTTCGTGTTTGCCAATATTCTCGTTGGGGAACGGGGCGGCGCCTACCAATATGCAGGCATAGTTATATTGCCGCAGCGACCAGGTGAATTTGAAAAACGCATACACGAAAAACATCAGGAGGAAGGAGCATCCCTCAGAGATGCAAGCATACCAGAATGTAGCTCCATGTAGAAAACAGACGACATTGAGGCGATTTTCAGGACCCCTCAAAGTACCCCTGAGTGACATTAAAGGATATCACCCAGATTG
>PBPD01000095.1 GCA_002725445.1 Rickettsiales bacterium | reverse complement strand
CGGATATGAATAGCTACGAACGTACAACCACCTACTAATCAAACACGAGGATAGTCCCCATGTTGAAGACTACACTTATCGCATCGCTGGCCTTGCTTGGCACCGCCACTATGGCGCAGGCAGGCCATCACAAACACGACTGCAAATCTCACCACACCGTCTATCACGATCAGGAACATCTCTATGGTGTGAGCGAGTATGACCGCACCGCACGCGACCGCGACGGCCGCTATAATTACGGCGACAAATTCGCCAAAAAGCGCATGTGCGATCACGACAAGAAATACCATAAGAAAAAGCACAAAAAACATAAGCGCTACTAAACCGTAGCATCATAGGTTATAAAGGGCCGCATTCCATTACCCCCACACGCGGCCCTTTTGCATGTTCACAGCCCACAGCCACCTTATGCACCGATCCGTTTCTTATATCGCCCTTGGCATGTTCAGCCTGCTGCTGACCGCCTGCACGCAGCTAGGCACCACCGCCGCCAACAGCATCGCCTATCTATGCTCCGATCAGGTGCGCCATGCAGACCTTGCCTATGGCGAGGCCGAACACCAGAAACTCGACATCTACACGCCGCCCGCCGACGCCTATTCCACACCGCGCCCGGTCATCCTGTTTGTCTATGGCGGCAGCTGGCAGAAGGGCCATAAAGGCATGTACGCCTTCGCCGCCGAAGCATTTACCTCGCAAGGTTACATCGTGGCCATCGCGGATTACGCCAAATACCCACCCGCACGCTACCCGCGCTTCACACAAGACATCGCTCGTGCCTATGCATGGCTGGAAAACAATATAGCCAGCTATGGCGGCAACGCATCGCAATTCTATCTGGTGGGGCATTCCGCCGGCGCACACATTGCCGCCATGCTTGCCAGCAACCCTGCGTTTTTGGAAGCAGCCGGCAGCGACCGCAGCAACCTCAAAACCTTTGCCGGCCTATCTGGCCCCTACGATTTTGAGCCAAGTGACAAAGACATCATCGCCATTTTCGCACCCGCCGACCCGCTCGACAGCGCCATGCCCGCCACCTATGTAGATGCCAGCGCACCGCCGATGCTACTCATCCATGGCCGCAAAGACACCATCGTCGCCCTCACCAACCTCACCCGCATGCAGCAGAAGATTGAGCAGGCAGGCGGCACCGTACAGACCCGCATTTACGACACCGCCGACCATATCGACACCGCCGCCGCGCTCAGCATTCCCCTGCGCTCCAGCTATCCGGTACTGCAGGATGTCAGCGCCTTTTTTGCCCGTCACCGCTAGCACCGCCAGCCATCACAGCGCCTATGCCGAGAAAATCTGCGCGCGCGCCTTGATTTATTCTACAAATTGCTATACACCCGCTTTCTTCCGATTCGACTAGCAATCGCCTACCGCGGAGAGGTGCCGGAGTGGTCGAACGGGGCGGTCTCGAAAACCGTTGTGCGCTTTTCGCGTACCGAGGGTTCGAATCCCTCCCTCTCCGCCATTCATATAAAAATGAGATAAGCGCCAACAGGCGCCTTATTTTTATGTGAATAGTGACGCTTGGGATGAAAACGACGTTCGACGCCGAGCGCAACAGCGCGAGACGGACGAGCGAAGCGATGTCAATCCCTCCCTCTCCGCCACAATTAAGGGCAGCCTCTTTTGGGGCTGCCCTTAATTGTTTGTGGAAGGCGGATGAGAGCCCGAGCAGAGGGTTCGACAAATAGCTTAATGAGCGCAAGCATTAAGTATTTAGCCCTTCCTTCACGTCTGCAAGCAACTTGGGATTGTTTTTCGTGACAACCCATCCCTCTATGTAATCAAGAAAAATGCTCGTTATATTGAAAAAAGCGCCGCAGGCTTCATCGTAATAAGGTTCTGCTCGCTCAATATCTTCTGACGATATGAGAATATCAAACGATCCATCCTCTGATATCTGGTTAATAGCGGAATTAATATGCTTCTTTGAAAAATGAATATATCCTGAGGTTTCATTATAGACATTCTCCATCCAAGGATACATTTTTGATAAAGTCCGTTTAAGGTGTGCATCCGTTAACTTCTTCCCAGCCATATCTTGAAAGTCTTTTACTCTTTCACCGCCCATCACTTTGGATGTGAAAGCATGAGGATCTGAAACTAGAAAAACTGCATAGAATCTAAGCAGTGTATCAAGCTGCATACGAATAATACCAGCAGCACATATTAAGTTTCTTGAAGAAATCAGGGAGTAAAAACCTTTGCAATTCGCAAGCGAACGTTTGAGACAACCAAAAGCATACAGATCTATGGGAAATATATTGCTTCCATCTGCTTCAACCATCGCTTTTGAAAGCTCTAAGTGCCGTTTCTCCAAATCACCACCCTTCATTCACACGCCTACTTTTATTTATTTCTCCAAACATTTACCGCCATTTCAAGTGCAACCACGCGCTTAGCTGCCCGGTCCGCAATCAATACAGCGTAGTGGTGGCTGTGGCCCCATGCCCATTTCGTGCAGCAAATGGCGCAAACCAGACCGTAGTCCTTCTTCAATAACGGGGTGATAAAACGGCATCTGCAATATATCGGCGACGTTCATACGCATCTGGATGCACCATGCAAGTAAATGCGCCAAATGCTCATGTTCGGGCCCGATCATTTCCGCGCCAAGCAAACAGCCCGTCTCGCGGTCGCCATACAGATGCATAAGCCCTTTATTGACTAGCATGACGCGGCTGCGCCCCTGATCTTCAAAATCTGCAACGCCAATAGAAAAACTCACACCACCCTCTTTGAGCTCTCGGTAAGATTGGCCAGCCGTAGCAATTTGAGGGTCAGAGAACACCACGCCAAGCGGTGTTTTTCGGGCACGCTTGAAGATTTCAGGATAGCGTCCGGCATTTTCTCCGGCAAGCCGTCCTTCGTCTGCCGCTTCGTGAAGCAACGGGATATCGCCGTTTGCATCTCCGGCAATAAAGATATGACTATCCCCGCATTGCATAGACATTGGGTTATAAATAGGCATGCCCCGCTCAGTACGCTTTAGCGACGTATTCTCAAGCCCCAGCTTATCCACATTTGGCCTGCGCCCTGTTGCCGCCAGCAAATAATCGAATAGTTTGGTTTCCTCAGGTGCATCGGGTGTGTCCCGGAATGTAATACTCACCCCTTCACCAATCTTTTCAATCTTCAGCACCTTAGCATCACCATGAAAAGGAAACTCCGCCACGAAGGTGTTAAGGGCATAGGCCTTAATGTCAGGATCGCTCAACGGCCCGACGGCATTGCCCCGACCAAACAAATGCACCTGCACCCCAAGACGGTGTAAAGCCAGCCCAAGCTCCAACCCGATGACCCCCGCACCAAATACGGCAACGGATTTCGGAAGATCCTCCCAATAAAAAACGTCATCGTTGGTAATAACCCGATCTCCGGCGGCTTCAAACGCAGCAGGAATATAGGGGCGCGAACCAGTAGCAATCACGATACGCTCTGCTTTGATTATATCGCCGTTCGAGAGTTTCAACGTATGGTCGTCTACAAATTCGGCATAGGCATGGACGCGATGCGTTGGCTCAAAGCTTTCCACCGCTTGCTTAACAAAACCAACGAACCGGTCGCGCTCCTCGCGCACCCGTTTCATCACCGCTTTGCCATCAACCGCAGGCACAGCACCGTTCAAGCCAAATTGCTGATATGTCTCCGCGCGATGGCGCACTTCCGCAGGCGCGATCAGCAGCTTAGAGGGCATACACCCCACACGTGCGCAGGTGGTGCCATATTCACCACCTTCGATGAGCACAACATTATTGGTAAATTTAACGGCTTCGCGGTATGCCCCCATACCAGACGTACCGGTGCCTATAATCGCAATATCAACCTGACGCTCATTCATATGGCCTGCCCCCTAAATAAGACTTAATTTTTACAAGATTCGCTATTCAGCCATTTCACATATTCATGCGTCAGGCCAAGGTTATTCTTATCATTGAGCCGTTCATTCATAAACGCGCCACAGCACACTAAATTAATAAAGTCTCTGTGCGGAAGAACTTCAATCTTCCTCGCATAATCAGATTCATTGCCATTATGATAACGCACTATTGCAAGATTTCTATGAAGTATCTGCAATGCAATCCCAGCATCTACCAAAAATTTTTTATGATTAGCAAGTTGGGAGTCTACGGTCTTTAGGTCTGAATGAGCTAAGTATTTATTTCTATAAGACTTAATGCTGTCTACAGCACTATCTTCCTTAGCACAAAATTCTGTTTGTACAGCGTTGATATGCTTTTTCATCCACTCAAATGAGAAATTCTCGTTTCCAGCAGTTTGCGCTCGATCGAATAACCTACCAATTCGCATGCATAAATAGTCTACCAGAATTGTATAAAGCCTGTTGAAAACAGTTTGAGCTGGCTCTAAACAGTGTTTTTTATCAACTGGAAAAATACATTCATCAATTAACTGATAGGTGATTTGACACCAATACACTTCGCTTTTTAGGCGTTCTTCAATTTCTTTAGAGTCCATAACACTACCCTTGCAACAGATTGCGTCAGAATAGACGCTTAACGAAAAACAAAAAAATGTAACCACAAAAAAAGCCCGCGGTTGCCCGCGAGCTTCTTTATGTCGTTCAGACGATAGAAAGCAGATTTATGCCGCTTTCTTCGCCGAATTGGTTTGGCGCTGAGGCTTGCGGAATGGCGCTTTGCCGCCCGCTTTGCCTGCTGGCTTGCCACCAAAGCTTTTCTTCTGGCCGGCGGGTTTGCCATACGATTTCGCCTGATCTTTTCCGTGCGGCTTGCCCTGTGGCTTGCCTGCTGGCTTACCGCTGCCCTTAGCGAATGTTTTACCCTGAGGCTTAGCATCGCTCTTTGGCTTTGGCTTGCCCGCAAAAGATTTAGCCGCTGGCTTACCCTCGCCCATCGCAGCGTCCTTGCCTTCTGGCTTGGAAGCTGGCTTAGCGCCCGGCTTGCCAAATGACTTGCCGTAGGATTTACCCTGTGATTTGCCCTGTGAGTTGCCACGTGACGGGCTGCTCGATTTGTCACCAAAACGACGCTTGTTTTTGAAGCTGCCCGGCTTGCTACGGCGTGCTGAGCGTTCTTCTGTGTCGTTGGCCACGGCATCGGGATCCATCAACCGCTCAATAGCGCGCCATTTGCCTTTGTCAGCTGGCGTCACAAAGCACATCGCTTCGCCCTCGGCGCCAGCACGTGCGGTACGGCCAATACGGTGAATGTAATCCTCTGCGCATTGCGGCAGGTCGTAGTTGATCACATGTTCGATATGCGGAATGTCGAGTCCGCGCGCGGCCACGTCGGTTGCCACCAGAATACGGTTTTTCTGTTTGCGGAAATTGGCAATCACACGATCACGCTTATTTTGACGCAGATCACCGTGAATCGCGCTGGCACTATGCCCCGCTTTCGACAGACGGTCTGCCATGCGCTCGGTGCCATGCTTGGTTTTCACAAACATGATGATCGAGCCAGTACGTGCATTCAGCTCATCGAGCAGCTTGTCGTATTTCTGGTCATTGCTCACCTGCACCATCTCGTGCTTGATGTTGGTGGCCGGAGCCGAAGTAGCATCTACTGCTACGCGCACCGGATTATTCAGGTAGGCTGTCGCGATTTTCACGATATCCTTCGGCAATGTTGCCGAGAACAGCATGGTCTGGCGCGTTTGTGGCATGAACTTCATGATCTTTTCGATCTGAATGGTGAAGCCCATATCCAGCATACGGTCGGTTTCGTCCAGCACCAGGAAGCTGGTGTCGTGTAGCATCAGGCTGCCACGTTCCAGATGGTCGTTGATGCGGCCGGGTGTGCCT
>PBPD01000094.1 GCA_002725445.1 Rickettsiales bacterium | reverse complement strand
TACTCGTAGGCGTGCTACTGGTAGTCTTATCCGCTGAAATGCCTATCCTCGTCATCCCCTCCGCCTGCATTCTGTTTAGGGAATTGATGGTGTCTGGCATGCGCGAATTTATGGCCGCACGCGACGTAACGATTCATGTCACCAAATTAGCGAAATGGAAAACCACCCTGCAATTAGTGTCGGTAGGGGTATATCTTTTCCTCATGGGGCTAGGGCAGTGGCCCACGCTGAATATCACACCACTAATTGCCATAGATACGCTACATCACATGGCATACGGGCTGTTCTGGCTGACAGCTTTGCTCACCTTATGGACCGGCCTCAACTACTTCACGGGCACGTTGCGCCATTTGCGCGGCCCAACCGTTTAAGCCGGTGTACGCACCAGATTGTGGTAATCATCCATCAGCTGCTTGCTGATTGCGCCCACCTCATAGGTATGACCATCTATCTCCGCCACAGGCGTGATCTCTGCGGCTGTACCCGTTAGGAAGACTTCGCTGGCACTGGTAATCTCTTCTGGCTTGATATGGCGCTCCACCACCTTGATGCCGCGCTCTTTTGCCAGATCAATCACGGTGCGGCGCGTAATACCATCCAGGAAGCAATCCGGTGTTGGTGTGTGCAGCTCACCGTTCATCACAAAGAAGATATTAGCACCGGTCGCCTCGGCCACATAGCCGCGCCAATCGAGCATAAGTGCATCATGATAGCCCGCAGCCTCGGCCTTGTGCTTGCTCATGGTACAAATCATATACAGGCCAGCCGCTTTACTGGCCGATGGCTCGGTGTCTGGTGATGGGCGCTTCCAATCGGCCGTAATCATACGGATGCCGGTTTCGCGCGCATCGGCTTTGAACAGATTCGGCCATTCCCACGTGGCAATCGCCACATGAATTTTGTTATGTTGCGCCGAAATCGCCATCATCTCGCTGCCACGCCACGCCACAGGGCGCACATAGCCATTGGTGATGTTTTGTTCTTTTACGATCAGTTTGGTCGCTTCATCCAGCTCTTGCGTGGTGTAAGGAACCTCAAACCCGATCAGCTCGGCCGATTTGCGCAGACGTTCGCTATGCTCGGTCAGTTTGAAAACCTGCCCGTTATAGACGCGTTCGCCTTCAAATACCGAACTGGCATAATGCAGCCCGTGGCACAAAATATGTGTGGTTGCATCGCGCCATGGCACCAGCTTACCGTTATACCAAATAACACCGTCACGATCGTCAAACGGAATGATCGTCATATCTTTATCCTTTCATCATGATCGCAGAGAGCTGCCTGCCATAGTCGGCTTCGCCGCGCTTGGTGGTGCGACGATAGCTGAAGAAGCGCTGTTCATCTGCGTATGTATCCATAGCAAGGGTTTCTGTTGCAGACAAGCCTGATTCGCGCAGACGCTGCATGACAAAGCCTGAAAGATCAAAATAATATTTTTGTGATTGGCTCGCGGGACGAAAAAACGCATCGAATGCGTTATCCGCTTCTATGAATGTGGCGAAAAATTCTGGCCCTACCTCATAGGAATCCTGAGCAATGCACGGCCCCACCGCCGCCGCGATATGCGCACGCTCTGCGCCCAGCGCCTCCATGGCCTGCACGGTATGTTCTATCACACCGCCAATGGCGCCTTTCCACCCTGCATGGGCTGCTCCCACCACGCCTGCATGCCCATCGGCAAACAATATGGGCGCACAGTCAGCTGTTAATATCCCCAGCATTATATCCGGCGTTTTAGTTACCATCGCATCGGCCTTGGGCGGCGTATCCCAAGGGCTATCTACGGTAATCACATCGGCGCTGTGAATCTGATAAAGCGTGCATAGCCTGCCTTGCAGCGCCTGCGCTGCTTTGGTGCGATTCTGTTGCACATGGTCGGGATTATCGTTGGAGCCAGGGCCGCAATTCAGGCCCGCATATATACCCTCGCTCACCCCGCCTTCGCGGGTGAAAAACCCATGCCGCACTTGGCCGTGCGACAATATGTTACTCGTAAGATACATGGCTGAATCCTGCTGGCACCAGCGCGTGATTGGAACAAATACTCATCACCTTAAACAGCTCTCCCATCTCGTGCGGAGAGATAAGGCGCTTAATCCCTGTAAGAATATATTCGGCCTGTTCCGGCGATGCAGTACGCAATAATTTTTCTGCGCGCACTTCGGCTCCCAGCCGCAACAGGAACGTGCCCTGACTGATGGTGCCATGCGCTACCACGCCTTGGTTTTCAGCTACTTCCATAAGGGTACGAAAATCAACATGGGCGGTAATGTCGGCCTTGCCGGGGTCTTTCAGCACAGGGGCAAATGCATGGTTACGTACGGCTTGCAATGTATCCTGATGTGCATCACCTAAATAGCCATAATCGATGAACAGCCCTGCACCGCCTTGCGCGTTAATATGTGCGGCTATTTCGCCTGTGATCTGTTTGGCAAGCGGGCAGCTTTCGATGATCGTACCATCTTTCATTACCCCACCGCCTTTGGCAAGCGACAGACCCGCATTGCCTAGTACGAATTCAAATTCGTCTGCCTCGTCATTATAGCCGACCAAACGCTCCTGAATGCCATCAGGGGTTTTCACATGCTGCTTAATCGGCAGGGCATCAAAGAACTCATTAGCAATGACCAGTGCAGGTTTATTTTTCGGCACTTGTTCAAATCGGTCGATCCATTCAATACGCGGGTGTTCATTGCGCAGACGTTGATATTGTATAGTGGAAAGCTTTGGGCTGGACTCGACCATGTGAATGGTCAGATGGTCATGAAAATCACCCATATTGCGCGTAGCGCGCAGAATATCCTGCATGAGCGTGCCACGCCCCGGCCCCAATTCCACCAGTGCGATGGGGCCACCTTCCATACGTTGCCACATATCCACGCACCATAAGCCCAGCAGCTCGCCAAATATCTGGCTGATTTCCGGCGCGGTAATAAAATCACCGTCGGTGCCAAATGGTTCGTTGGTGGTGTAATATCCATACTCCGGATGGGCGAGCGCCAGCTCCATATAATCGGCGATGGAGATCGGGCCGGTTGCCTCGATTTTATCCTGAATGATCTGGCTTAAGCTCATGCGGCCCGCTTACGTGCTGTGATTATGACATATACACCTAGGGCAATCATCGGCACAGACAAGAGCTGGCCCATGGTCAATGGCCCCAAAATAAAGCCCAGATGAGCATCGGGCTCGCGGAAAAATTCGACAATGCTACGCGACAGACCATAACCAATCAGGAACACACCACTGATGAGGCCGGGCTTTTGCAGACTTTTGGTGTAGCGCACCAGCCAGACGATAATGACAAATAAAAGCAACCCTTCCAGTGCTGCTTCGTATAGCTGGCTGGGATGGCGCGGCACAGGCCCGCCCGTAGGAAACACCATAGCCCATGACAGGTCGGGCGCGGGACGCCCCCATAACTCGCCATTGATAAAATTGGCGATGCGCCCGAAAAACAGCCCAATCGGCGCCGCGGCGGCCACCCGATCCATCACCGAAAGCCAGGATATGTTGTAGCGTTTGGCAAATAGCCAGAACGCAAACACCACGCCCAAAAAGCCACCATGAAATGCCATACCGCCCTGCCATATATACGCGATTTCGAGCGGGTGGTGCAGGTAGTAACCGGCTTTGTAAAACAGTACATAGCCCAGCCGGCCGCCAAGTATTATCCCCAGCACGGCATAGAGCATCATATCGTCGAGCGCTTTTTTGGAAAGAAGCGGCGGCGTTTCGCGGCGATTAATATGGGAGATATAACTAAAGCCCAATATGATACCTGCGATATAAGCCAGCGCATACCAACGAATCACCAGCGGCCCGAGTTCGACAGCGACAGGGTCAATATGCGGATAGCTAAGCGCTAAAGCCGGCAGTAATGCATCCAGCGTCATGCTTAGAAATAATGCTTATGTTCGCGTTCATCCTGCATGAGGTAATTCTGGACATAATCTTTGATGCCCTCCTCCAGCGAGGTAAACGGCTCCTGATAGCCCGCTTTACGCAGCTTATCCATGTCGGCCTGTGTATGATACTGGTATTTCAGCTTCAGCCCTTCCGGCATGTCGATGTAACTAACAGCAGGTTCTTTTCCTACCGCGGCAAAGGTGGCGCGCGCCAGATCATCGAAAGTGCGCGCTTCGCCTGTGCCCACATTGAACAGTCCCGACACATCCGGATTGTTAAGCAACCATTCCACAATGCGCACGCAATCCTTCACATAGACAAAATCGCGCTCCTGTTTGCCGTCTTCATATTCAGGGTTGTATGATTTGAATAATTTAACCGGCCGGTTGGCTTTTGCGTGCGGGAAAATCTGTGCGGCAACGCTTTTTTGGCTGCCTTTATGGTATTCGTTCGGGCCATACACATTGAAAAATTTCAGCCCCGCCCATTGCGGTGGCTTGCTGTGGTCGCCTTTGTCGATCACGTTGGCAACAAAACGATCGAATAAATGCTTGCTCCAGCCATAGGCGTTTAGTGGCGCCAATTGGGTGAGATACTCAGGCGATAAATCATCCTTAAACCCGGCTTGACCATCGCCATAGGTCGCGGCAGACGACGCATAAATAAATGGCACGCCATATTCAGCTGACCAGTTCCATAACAGTTTGGACAGAGAAAAATTATTCTCCAGAATCATATCAACGTCGGTTTCGGTGGTGGAAGACACTGCCCCCATATGCACAATGGCATGCACCCGATCCGCGTTCGACTCCAGCCAATAAAAGATGTCCATCGGCGCGATGATCTCGAAAATCTCGTGTTTCGCCAGATTAAGCCATTTATCGGTTTCCCCAAATGAATCACAAACCACAACGCGATAGTCGCCTTTGTCTGCAAGCGTATTGGCAATATTAGAGCCAATAAAGCCCGCTCCGCCCGTGACTAAGATTCGTTTCATATTCTTCTCCCTACGCCTTGCGGCTATTTACAGTATTTTTAGTTGCTTTATAGCCCCTACTTTGCGACAAAAAACACAAGCTCACAACCGTTAAATTAGAAAGGTGTGCCATGCCAAAAGATAATCCGCTTTTTGACGACCTCGCCCGTATGGCTTCTGGTGCAACCGGCGCTTTCATGGATATGAAACGCGAAATGGAAACCATGGTACAGGCGCAGGTGGAAAAATTCATGAATCGCATGCAATTTGTGTCGTGGGAAGAATTTGAAGCCGTGCGTGATATGGCCGTGAAGGCACGTGAAGAAAATGAGGCACTGAAAGAACGCATCGACGCGCTGGAGAAAAAGCAGTCTGGCAGCGCCAAAAGCGCCAGCAAGAGCAGCACCAAGAAAAGCTAGATATTGGTGTTTCTACGCCACCCAAACACTATATTTTGAATTTTTTTCGTATTTTCGGTCAGGTTGGGCTAGCGTTTTGCGTAGCAAAATGTTTATATGTGCTTGTCCATTTGGACATATGTTTCCTCAAAAAACAGAGGGAGTCTTGAATGACCGCAGTTCTTATTCACCCCAACGAATTGGTTCCCAACCCTTTAGATCTGGCTGAGCAGCTTGTGGAAGACCGCGAGTGGCTGTTTGACCGTCCGGTCGAGGAAGAGTTGGTAGCTGAAGTATCCAGCGACTGGTGTAATTATCGCGTTTGGTTTACCTGGCAGCCTGAAATGGGCGTGCTCATCTTCTCATGCGCGTATGACACCAAATTGCCCGAACAAAACCGCCAAAAAGTCTATCCACTCATGGCCTCCATTAATGAGCGCCTGTGGCTTGGGCATTTTGACGTGGGCTCAGACGACGGCACGGTTACCTTCCGCCACGCGCTTCTGCTGCGCGGAGGTCGGGGCGCCACTGCCGAACAACTGGAAGATTTGCTAGACATTGCTATTACCGAGTGTGACCGTTTTTATCCCGCGTTCCAATCGGTGGTGTGGGGTGGCAATAGCTGTCACGAAGCACTAGAAATTGCACTCATGGACGTTGTAGGCGAAGCATGAGTGATTCCCCCACCTTACTCGTGGTGGGGTGTGGTAACATGGGGCGGGCGATGGTCGCCGGTTGGATTCAACACGGTATCTCGCCCTCCCACATTCATGCCGTTCAGCGCAATGCAGAAAAAGCGCAGGCCCTGCGCGACTCTCTCGGTATACATACCCACCCCTCCTTATCCGACATTCCCACCGACCTGCAATACGACATGGTAATGCTGGCGGTGAAGCCTTACGCCATTGCTGAAGTGGGCACAGACGTACAGGGCATGCTAGGCGATAGTCCGGTCTATGTGTCGGTGGCTGCTGGTACCACGTTAGCCACCCTTGAAAATGCCATAGGCAACGCTGCCCCCATTGTGCGGGTAATGCCTAATGTTGCCGCAGAGGCCAAAGCATCGATGTCTATCTGCATTGGCAACACACAATTGTCCGACAGCAATCAGCAATTCATTAGCGAATTGATGGGCGCTATCGGCAAAGTGGCCTGGCTGGAAAGCGAAGAGCAGATGCATGTTGCCACCGCACTTGCCGGCAGCGGCCCCGCCTATATCTTCTATTTAATTGAGCAAATGATTACCCACGCTACCGAGCTGGGGCTCGATGAAGCAACCGCACGCACTTTGGCAATTCAAACCGTGAAAGGCGCGGCGGAAGTTGCTGAACAGTCTGGCAAAGCATTGGACGATTTACGCGTTTCGGTGACTAGCCCCAACGGCACTACGGCCGCTGGGCTGGAGCAATGGATGAATGCCAGCGGCACGTGTAGCGAACTTGTCCACAAGACGCTTTCGTCCGCTAAAGGCCGCTCAATAGAGATGTCAGAGGAATAGCATTGTCATTTTTGTGCACTGCACAAAAACACTTGACTATTCTCCTAACTGTGTTATTATGCACTGCAACATAGGAAAGAAAAAAGGAGAGTTCTTATGGCTTCGAACCCTTACGCTGATATGATGAAAGCGTGGAATCAATTTAAGGTTCCTACGTTTGATTACAATCAATTTGCTTCTGTGCAACAACGCAACATGGAAGCATTCTCAGCTGCTAACCAACTGGTAGCTGAAGGTGTACAAACCGCGTCGCGCCGTCAGGCTGAACTGGCTCGTGCGAATATGGAAGAATTGCTGAAAACCACCAAAGAAATGATGACCGGCGCTTCCCCTGAAGTTAACACCAAGAAACAAACCGAACTGGCTAAATCGCTGTTCGACAGCTCGCTGAGCAATATGCGTGAAATGTCGGAAATGTTTGCAAAGTCTGGCTTTGAAGCATTTGACATCATCAATAAACGCACCAGCGAGAGCATTGATGAATTTCAGAAGACAGCTAAAAACGCTGCCTAATTCATTCTGAAAATAATACCAAAAAGGCGGCTCCTTGGAGTCGCCTTTTTTTATGATTGCCCTGTTTAATGCGCTGGCTGCTGCCGTGCCATCGGCAATATCAAACTAACCCGCAAACCCAGCCGCTTGCCTTCACCGTCCTCACGGTTCTTCAGCACTACATCGCCTCCGTGACCCTGTACAATATCGCGCGCGATCGTTAGCCCTAATCCCGCGCCTCCGGTTTCGTTGTTACGGGATGGATCAAGCCGCTTAAAGGCACGAAATACGGTGTTGTGATCTTCCTCGTTAATGCCGGGGCCTTCATCATCAATAGAAATCCGCAGCTCATAATCTTCCGACGTGACATGTATCCGCGCTTGCTTGCCGTAACGCAACGCATTGTCGATAACATTCTGCAGCGCGCGCCGCATTGCATTCGGGCGCAGCGGAAGACTAATATCGTTGAGCGGCTCCAGCGTAACAGGCTGGGCATTACGTTGATAGCGTTCTACTATTTCCTGGAGAAACGGCTCTACATTAACCGTGAGTGATGTTTCCTGTCCTTCCCCGCGCGCGAAATCCAGATATTCCTGAATCATATATTCCATTTCTTCCACGTCGCCGCGCAAGTCTTTGAGCGTTTGCTCATCGGGCTTACCCATTGCCAGCTGCAATTTCATACGG
>PBPD01000093.1 GCA_002725445.1 Rickettsiales bacterium | reverse complement strand
TGCCGCTGGGCAAATTTACCACTTCCATATCGCGCCAGAACACACCTTGGTTTAACCCGGTGCCGAGCGCTTTTGCGCAGGCTTCTTTGGCGGCGAACCGCTTGGCATAGGTGGAGGCGGTGTTGTTGCGTTTGCCGCCGCCTGCCCTGCGTTTCGCTTTGGCTTGTTCTTTATCGGTGAAAATGCGGTTTTCAAACCGCGCGGCATAGCGTGCCAGCGTGTCCTCAATGCGGCGAATATCCATCAAGTCACTGCCTATGCCGAGGATCATATCTGTCTCGCACTGTTCATCAGTTGGCGCATGCGGCGAATGGCATCTTCCAGCCCGCGGAAAATAGCCTCACCTACCAGAAAATGCCCAATATTCAGCTCACGCATTTGCGCCATTGCTGCAATCGGGGTGACCGTGTCATAACATAGCCCATGCCCTGCATGGCACTCGATGCCAAGTGCTTCGGTGTAAATCGCAGCCTGCTCAATAGCCTTCAGTGCGTGCAGGCGTTCGTCGCCTGTGCTTTCGCAATAATGGCCAGTATGCAGCTCCACAATGTCTGCGCCCACGGCTTTGCACGCATCGAGCTGTGCGGTGTCGGCATTCACAAATAGCGACACGCGGATGCCACGCTCTTTGAGGGCATCTGCCATTGCTTTGAGTGTGTCTTGCTGGGCGGCGACATCTAACCCGCCTTCGGTGGTGAGTTCTTCACGCTTCTCGGGCACAATGCAGGCCGCATTGGGGCGCGTGCGCAGTGCGATTTCTAGCATTTCCTCTGTGGGTGCCATTTCCAAGTTGAGTGGTAGCTCAACCTCGGCCTTCAGACGCGCAATATCATTGTCGGAAATATGGCGGCGGTCTTCACGTAAATGCGCAGTAATGCCGTCCGCGCCTGCTTCTGCCGCCAGCCGTGCAGCACGCACCGGGTCGGGGTGCAGCCCGCCACGGGCATTGCGAATGGTGGCCACATGGTCGATATTCACCCCAAGGCGTAACGGGTCAGGCATTATAGCGCTCCACGCTTTGCACCACGTCTTTGGCCTTCAGCGATGCGATTATATTGTTCAAATGGCGGGCGTTGCGCACTTCAATGTCGATCAGCACCTCGAAGAAGTCATTGGAGCGATTAGTGATTTTGAGGTTGCTGATATTACCCATATCTTTTGCAATCACATTAGCAACGGTCGCAAGCGCGGCCGTTTCGTGGGTGATGTTGGCGCGCAGGCGGCCAATATGCATATCTTCCTGGCCTGAGGTGTCCCATGCCACATCGATCCATCGCTCAGGACTGTCGGCGTAGTTTTCCAGCGTCTCGCAATCCATCGTGTGAATGGTAATGCCTTTGCCCGTGGTGACAATGCCGACAATTTTATCGCCTGGGATCGGATGGCAGCAGCCGGCAAAGTGAATCGCCATGCCCGGGATAAGCCCTTTAATGGGCATTGCAAAGTTCTTATTGGTCGCCGCTTTTTTACGGAATTTAGCCAGAGAGAATGGGTTTTTCAGCCCTTCTTTTTCTGACTTTTTGGTGTGGAAAATCGCATCATAGACCTGATTGCGGTTAATCAGCCCTTCGCCTACTTCGGCATAGAGGTCATCAACCATCTGCTTTTGGAAAATGGCGAGCGCGGGCTCGAGCATCTTGTCTTTCAGCTCGTGGCCTTCTTGCTTGAAAGTTTTGGTCAGAATGGCCTTGCCGAGTGTAATATATTCGTTGCGTTGCTGGGTGCGGATGAAACGGCGTATCTCTGAGCGCGCCTTGCCCGTGACCACAAACCGCTCCCATGTGGGTGATGGGGTTTGCGTTTTGGCGGTGATAATGTCGACCTGATCACCGTTTTTCAGCTCTTGTTTCAGCGGCACAATGCGCCCGTTTACTTTCGACCCTACGCAGTGGAAGCCAACTTCCGAGTGTACGGCAAAGGCAAAATCAACCGGTGTGGCGCCTCGCGGTAGCGCGATGATGTCGCCTTTGGGTGTAAAGCAAAACACCTGATCGTGGTACATTTCCAGCTTGGTATGTTCCAGAAACTCCTCAGGCCCGGCCGACTGATCCAGAATGTCGAGCAATTCGCGTATCCATCGGAACTGCTTGCCTTCCATATTGATTTTTTCGCCCTGCTTATACGACCAGTGCGCCGCGACACCATATTCTGCAATTTCGTGCATTTCGCGTGTGCGGATCTGAATTTCGATACGCTGCTGGTTAGGGCCAATGACGGCGGTGTGCAGGGATTGATAACCGTTCACCTTAGGCGTGGAGATATAATCCTTAAACTTGCCCGGAATCGTGTGGTAAGCTGCGTGAATAAGCCCTAGGGCGTGGTAGCAATCACCCACCGTATTCACAATCACGCGGAACGCAACAATGTCACTCAATTGCTCAAAGGTGACATTCTTGTCTTCCATCTTCTTCCAGATCGAGAAAGGCCGTTTCTCACGCCCTACCACCTCGTGGTTTTTGAGGCCGCCCTTCTCCATCATTTCTTCGATCAGGCGCTCGGTCTTCTTAACCTGCGTTTTCCCTTTTTTGCGCAAATAGTCCAGTCGCTTAACGATAGACTCGCGTGCTTCGGGGAAGAGCTCACGGAACGATAAGTCCTGCAGCTCGTCTTTGATCCGGCGCATACCAATACGTTCAGCCAGCGATGCATAGATTTCCAGTGTTTCGCGGGCGATGCGTGCACGCTTTTCGGGCTTGGGAATATATTCCAGCGTTTCCATGTTGTGCAAACGGTCGGCAAGCTTCACCAGTAGCACGCGCAAATCCTCGGACATGGCGATCACGAGCTTGCGGAAATTTTCAGCCTGCTTGGAGGTTTCAGAACGGATTTCCAAGCGGTTCAGTTTGGTGACACCATCCACCAGCGTGCGGATTTCTTCGCCAAACAGCTCCTGAATTTCTTCCAGTGTGGCGTCGGTGTCTTCCACCGTGTCATGTAGCAGCGCGGTGATAATAGACGCGCTATCCAGTTTGAATTTAGTCAGTTTATAAGCAACTTCTACAGGATGCGAAAAATATGGGTCGCCCGAGGCACGTTGCTGTGTGCCGTGCTTTTGCATAGCGTAAACATACGCCCGATTAATGGCATCTTCGTCCACATCGGGGTCATAAGCGCGTACCGCTTCAATCAGCTCATGTTGGCGAATCATGTATATCGCCTTACAGATAATAGGTTCATACACTCAATATAGTGCAGAGCAACACGCTTTGAAACCGCTTTCCAAGCGGCTTAGCGCGACAAAAGAAAAAATCTAAGAAAGTGTGGCTTAGTCGTCTACTTCGACATTGTCTTCGATGAACGACAAACCGCCAGCGAATCCTGCACCTTCGCTCTGCTCTTCAGCAGCGCCTTCAGGTGCCTGCGCTTGTGCTTCGGCAAATGCCTCGCTTGCAGCGTCTTTCGAATCGCTTGCGGAAGGAGCATCGTCTTCGATGCGATCATGTGGATCAAAGCCTTGTTGGCGTTGGAAGCTTTGCACCATTTCTTCCCGCACCTGATCCAGATCGATGGTCTCGTCTGCAATTTCACGCAGCGACACAACGGAGTCTTTATCGTTGTCGCGGTCAACGGTCAGGGGAACGCCTGACGAAATTTGTTTTGCACGCTGAGCAGCGGTGATTACTAGCTCAAAGCGGTTTGGGATAGTTCTGATGCAATCTTCTACGGTGACGCGAGCCATCGGCTATAACTCCTTTTTCCTTGGAAAGTGGGGTTTAATATCGCATATAATACACTATTGCAAGCATTGAATGCGCTGCAAACCCCCTAAATTCACTGGCAAAGCCTGTGTGTTTTGGTTAGGGTGCGCGCAATAGAAGTAGACGAGCATTGGGTAACATCATGGCTGAAGTACATAACCTCAAAGAAAAAGACGATAAAAAGCTGCCAAAACCGGATTGGATCCGTGTGAAAGCGCCGACATCGAAGGGGTATGAAGAAACGCGCAAGCTGATGCGTGAGCAAAGCCTGCACACTGTGTGCGAAGAAGCGGCCTGCCCTAACATCGGCGAATGCTGGAATCAGGGGCATGCGACGGTCATGATTCTGGGTGACACCTGCACCCGTGCCTGCGCGTTCTGTAATGTAAAAACCGGTGTGCCAAACCTACTTGATCCACATGAGCCTGAAAATCTAGCCAAAGCGGTCGGCGAATTAGGTTTAAAGCATGTCGTGATCACCTCGGTGGACCGTGATGATTTGCCCGATGGCGGTGCGCAGCATTTTGCCGAATGTATTATGCGCCTGCGCCATACTGCGCCGGATACTACGGTTGAGATTCTTACCCCTGATTTTCAGAAAAAGCCGGGCGCTGTGGAAATTATCGCAGAGTCGAAGCCGGATGTATTCAACCACAATATCGAAACTGTGCCACGGCTTTACCGCACGATTCGTCCGGGCGCACGCTACTTCCACAGCCTGAAGATTTTGCAGCAGGTTAAAGAGATCAATCCCTCTGTCTTCACCAAATCTGGTTTGATGGTGGGCTTGGGTGAGAGCAAAGAAGAAGTGCTGCAGGTGATGGATGATTTGCGCTCAGCCGAGGTGGATTTCATCACGATCGGACAATATCTGCAGCCAACGCCGCGCCATGCGCCGGTTGATCGTTATGTCACGCCGGACGAGTTTGAATATTACAAACGTATGGCGAAAGTAAAAGGTTTCCTGATGGTGGCGTCCAGTCCTCTCACCCGTTCGTCATACCATGCGGGCGATGACTTTGAGCAAATGCGCACCAACCGCGAAAAGCAGCTGGCGAGTGCAAAGTAACTGCCTAATAATTTTGAAGCGTTAGCGTTCTACGCCACCAAAGCGACGTGCTTGCGTAGGCGCCTGCAGTCCAGCCTGAGCGAAACGCTCATCGGTCATGTTTCCGAAATCCGACAGCAAGGTTTGCGCTGCGGTTTCGCCTTCAGGTACATTAATTTTGCCGCCAAAGTCGGGGCGCGCGACGCCATCGCCTGTTTCACGCACACGAGTGCCGCCAATGTCTTTCACTTCTCCCAGCGATGCCTGCATTTCCTGTAGCGCAGGCACGAGTAATATTTTATGGACGGCATCCACTGCGCCATACATCATGGTTTGTTGCACAGCATTCAGGTTTTCCAGCTGGGTGGCCTCTAAAATATTTACCATGCCACGCAGCTCTTCATTGTTTGGGTGTGCGCTTACAATACGATCGCGCATTTCTTCAGAAATAGCCGTTGTCATCTGCTTTATCCTTTATTCTCTGTTGTTGTTGGGATAATACACCCCATATATTAATCTATATAAGCTAATACACCGTTAAATATGCCCGCTCATAAGGACACACAGCACTCTCCCTATCAAGTAACGCAACTCTACCACATGGTGGCTGATGTTGAGCGTTACCCAGAGTTTCTGCCGTGGTGTCGCGCGGCACGCATTCTCAAACGCGGGAATGATTATTTTGATGCGGAATTAGTGATTTGTTTTAAGCATATGTGCGAAACCTATGCGTCCCGTGTGCATCTGACGCCGCAGGCTACACCTGACGATAGCGCCGAAATAAAGGTCGAATTGCTGCGTGGGCCTTTTAAGCATCTTAATAATTACTGGAAGTTTACTCCGCAAAAAGATGGTGGAACGGAAATTCATTTCGAGGTGGATTTCGCGTTCAAGTCTCGCATTCTGGATGCACTCATCGGCACCTTATTTGACCGTGCCACTATGAAAATGGTGAATGCGTTTAGCGAGCGTGCTGATGTGCTTTATGGTGATGGTGCAGAGTAATAAGGCGCCTGTTGGCGCTCATCTCATTTTTATATGAATGGCGGAGAGAGAGGGATTATCTCGAAGCAGCGCTTCTCGTTGCAAACGCTAAATTCGTTCTACGCTATGCTTGAACTCATTAAGCTATTTGTCGAACCCTCTGCTCGGGTTCTCATCCGCTTTCCACAAATAATTAAGGGCAGCCCCAAAAAAAGGCTGCCCTTAATTATGGCGGAGAGAGAGGGATTCGAACCCTCGATACGGTTGCCCGTATACACGCGTTCCAGGCGTGCGCCTTCGACCACTCGGCCACCTCTCCGCAAAAACAGGAATCCCCATTAAGCAAATATCGCGCAGATAATCAAGTAATGTTGTCGAAGATAAGCGCACGCGCCTTAAAAAAGGCTCGTGGACGAGCCATGTGCGCCTTCGACCACTCGGCCACCTCTTGCGCAAAAACAGGAATCCCCATTAAGCAAATATCGCGCAGATAATCAAGTAATGTTGTCGAAGATGAGCGCACGCGCCCTAAAAAAGGCTCGTTTGCGTATCAGTTAGACATAAAAAAAGCCGCCCACAAAGGAGCGGCTTTCTTACTTTATGCGCTTTGCTTAGAAGCTATAGCTTACCGTCGCAAAGATCTGACGTTCTGCCTCCAGGCCTGGGCCTTGATCGGCATTGTCATCCAGCATGCTGATACCAGTCAGGCTGAGACGGATGTCTTCGTTGACATCATAGCTCACCTTACTGTTCAGGGTGAATACATCACCATAGCTGTTCAGAGTTCCGCCGCGCACCTGATCATACTGCGATGCGTAGTTCAGCAGCAAATCACCTGTCCATGGGCCATTTGCATAGCCAAGCATTGCATTGGCAATATGCGTGCTGTTGCGGTCTTCGTATTGGGTGATAATGCTTGGATCGGCAACATCATCATCAATCAGTGCCAGGCTGTAATTCAGACCCCAGCTCCAATTCTCGTGCAGGTTACCTTTCAGGTCGATCTCACCACCATACACTTCGCTGCTTAAGTAATTGCCAAACAGTACAGGGATCTGGCCTTGTGCGATAGCAGTCTGGGTGTCGTACACCGACTGCAGATCGTTAGCGTCCTGATAGAACACAGCAATTTTAGCTTTCGTGTCATACTCTACGAAATTGTGCTCGTAGTTGGCTTCATAGTGGTTAACCACAGATGGCTCTGCAGTTGGGTCACCCAGCAGGTTGACGCCTGGTGCCAAAGGTGATTCCAGACCGAATTCAACCAGACTTGGAATATCGATACCACGCGAGTACATTAAGCGGAAAGTGTCCACGTCGGTCATTTTATAGACCAGACCACTGTTCACACTCAGCTCATCGATCGACGTATCAAACTGGCTGTTGCTGTAGGCCACCGAATTGCCGCTGCGCTCCAGACCAAGGCTGGAATAACGCAATGCGTGCGACATGCTCAGCTTGTCGCTGATTTTCCAGTCCCACAGACCACCTGCAGAGTAGACGTCATATTCTACGGTGCCAAGGCTTGCAGGCAGTGTGTTGTTCTGGTTGGTGCGATATTCACCCAACACGCGGAATGTATGATCGCTGCCCAGCTTGAATACATGACTCAGTTCGGCCACAGTAATTTTGTTGCGCGAAACAAACGGGCTCAAGGTTGGTTGACCTCCCAGCGGGTAGTCATAATCGATATCGGTATTGTTATGGTACAGCTTAGCGGCAAACAAACCGTAATCGGTTTCCGAGCTCAGAGTCGCTTTATAGCCATTCACCATGTATTGCTCTTCAGACATCGCGTTGAAGAAGTTG
>PBPD01000092.1 GCA_002725445.1 Rickettsiales bacterium | reverse complement strand
CCCGCCACAAAACGGCGTTGCCATACTATAAGTAAACGGAATAACAGTAAAAGCAGAGAAGACATGCCTGTCGGAATACCCAGCACGACATCCTGAATCAAACCAAGCAGAAACACCAGCCATGAAGGCACTAGACTTGCCTGAAATACGGCCAGATAATATAGCAGCATAATGCTGAACAAAGGATAGAATGTGCCCCCTGCAATAGTGCCCAAAGGCGTTGCACCCAGCAACATAGCCAGCAGAAAGATAGCTGCTGTCAGGGCATAGCGCAGCAGATGCTGCTGAAAACTTCGTTGTAAATGCATAGAGGCGAATTAAGGTTTTGAAGGTGCATTATAATGCACCACACGCACATATTCCAGTGCGTCCCAATCGGCTGCAGGAATTACCGACAAATGACCGTTCTGGTGTTGCACGGTGCCAATATGTAGCCCTGCAGGAAAGGCTTCCCCATCACCCGAGCTTACTACCGCCTCGCCAGGTGCAATACTATGCTGACGCGACAAATAATTAAGCTGCAATGCAGAGCGGTTTGCGCCGCTAACAATGCTACGCTCGCGCGATTGGCTGGTGATGGCCGGAATGCGCGAGTTAATATCGCGAAGCAGCAATACGCGCGCAGTATGGTCTCCCACCTCAATCACACGGCCAACCAATCCAACTTCATTGACAACAGCCATATTAGGCGTCAGGCCTTGCTCGGTGCCTGCCCCTATCACGATAGAGTGAGAATATGCACCGCCTGCATGCGAAAGCACTTTAGCGGTAGTAAATGACATAGCTTTTGTAGGCGAAAAACTCATCAACGAGCGTAACGCTCTGTTTTCTGCCTCCAAATTACGTGCAACGGTTTGCCAGTGAAGCAATTGTGCATTCTCGGCACGCAATATACGGTTCTCACTGAATGTGTATAAGGCATCGTTCGCCCAGTTTCTCGCATCGCCGATAGCGCGCATAGGTTCGGCCATCACATTGACAACAGGCGTCAACGTATCGGTGAGTGCCATACGCAGGTTTTGCACCAACGCGTTATCGTTGCGTTGCATGACGATCAGGGTAAGAGAGGTGATAATAAGTAGAAAGACCAACACACGGTGTATTAGCGAGCCGAGAGGCAGCGCCATTTCATGTGCTTTTACCTTGCCAACCTTATAATAGGCTTGTTTCACGCCTTATATATTCCAAATCATTAAAAACAGCTATGTTACGAATATAACATAGAAAAACAAAAGAAAAAGCGATTTATCCACAAGTTCCAATATGGGCTAGCTGTGTTTAAACAACACATGCTTGAAGACATCAGGGTTTTCCAGCACCTGCCCCGTACCCAGCGCAACACAGGACAGCGGGTCATCTGCAATAAATACAGGCAGGCCGGTTGCCTGACTCACCACCAGATCAAGATTGTGCAACATTGATCCACCGCCGGTCATAACAATACCCTTATCGACGATATCCGAGGATAGCTCAGGCGGTGTACATTCAAGTGCAACTTTCACCGCTTCAATGATTTCGCGCACTGGCTCTGCCAGCGACTCTGCAATTTGCAACTCGCTCAATACCAGCTCTTTCGGCACACCATTCATCAAATCGCGCCCATTAATCTCGATCATGCGGCCATCGCCATCTTCAGGGATGCAGGCTGCACCGATTTCCTTCTTAATATATTCAGCCGTCGTTTCACCAATCAGTAGATTATGGTAACGACGAATATAAGAAATAATCGCCTCGTCCATTTTGTCTCCGCCCACGCGCGCAGAACGGGCATATACTATACCGCCCAGTGACAAGACAGCCACCTCAGTGGTGCCACCGCCAATATCGACAATCATCCACCCCCTAGGCGCGGTTACCGGCAAGCCAGCACCAATTGCGGCCGCCATTGGCTCTTCGATAAGATATACATCGCGCGCGCCGGCATTTTCTGCGGCTTCCTGAATCGCGCGGCGCTCAACAGGCGTTGAACCTGAAGGCACACAAATAATGATGAGAGGGCCTGTAAAACTACGGCGATTATGCACACGGTGAATAAAATGCTTAATCATCTCTTCCGCGGTGCGGAAATCTGCAATCACACCATCTTTCAACGGGCGGGTAGCATCTATCTTTTCTGGAGTCCGGCCCAGCATTAGCTTGGCTTCGTTACCGAACGCATAAGGCATTAACTGCCCGCGTTCTTCTTTCATCGCTACTACGGAAGGTTCGTTGAGAACAACCCCGCGCCCCTTGACATACACAAGAGTATTAGCGGTTCCCAGGTCAATGGCCATGTCTTCCGACATCAGCCTTAATAATTTTCCAAACATGCGCGTGTTGCCCCGCGTTGATTAACTTACTTGTTGTTTATCAGTATTGTCAAAATCAGTCTCTTCTGTTTGTGTGTAATGTGCAACGTCTTTTTGTTCAAGCATTTCCAGCTTTCCAACGGCATTGATGTATGCTTTTGCTGACGCGACTAGCGTATCTACATCAGATCCGTGCCCATTTACCACATATCCGTCACGTTCCAAACGACATGTCACCTCTGCTTGTGCATCGGTGCCTTGTGTTACGGCATGCACCTGATAGAGCTGCAATGTTGCATCCTGCGCCTCAGGTATGAGTCCTTTAATCGCTTTAAAGATCGCATCAACGGGCCCATTACCTTCCATCTTGATGGTGCGCAACCGCCCATCAATCTCCATGCCCAACCGTGCAATTTGTGCACTTTCGGTGCCACACTCAATCTGCAGGGTTTTGAAATGATAACGTTGATGACGTGTGGCTGCCTCGGCATCAACCAACGCAATAATATCATCGTCGTATATATCTTTTTTCTTGTCCGCCAGCGCTTTGAACCGCGTAAACGCATCTTCCAGCGCGTTATCGCCAAGCGTAATACCCAGCTCTTTCAGCTTGTCCTTGAAGGCATGACGGCCTGAATGTTTACCCATCACCAGATTGGACTTTGCCAGCCCTACCGACTCCGGCGTCATAATCTCGTAGGTGCCGCGGTTTTTCAGCATGCCGTCCTGATGAATGCCAGATTCATGCGCAAACGCATTTGCACCCACAATCGCCTTATTCACCTGCACTTGCTGGCCAGTCACACTTTGCACCAATTTGGACAAACGCGTAATATGCGTGCTGTCTACACCACACTCCACGCCATATTGGTCTTTACGGGTTTTCAACGTCATCACCACTTCTTCCAGCGATGTATTGCCCGCACGCTCACCAATCCCGTTAATAGTCACTTCTGCCTGACGCGCCCCTGCCACAATCGCAGCCAGCGTGTTAGCAGTCGCCAGCCCCAGATCGTTCTGGCCGTGGAATGAGAAAATTGCTTTATCCGCATTAGAAATATTTTCACGCACATACGTAAACATATGCGCGATGTCCGCAGGTGTGCCATACCCTACCGTGTCGGGCAGGTTGATGGTGGTCGCGCCTGCGGCGATGGCTACTTCCACCGCCTGACAAAGATAATCCAGATCGCTACGGGTAGCATCCATAGCCGACCACTCAACATCGTCCGTATAATTACGCGCCAGCCCAACGGTATCTTTAATAATATCCAGCACCTGTTCACGGCTCAGGCGGAACTGATGTTCCAAATGGATGTCGCTGGTAGAAATAAACGTGTGAATACGTCCCTGCTTTGCCGGCTTGATTGCCTCGGCTGCGCGCTCAATGTCAGCCGTTTTGCCACGTGCCAACGAACAAATAGTCGCGTTTTTTGCCGTCTCAGCAATCGCCTTCACAGCCTCAAAATCGCCCTGACTGGCAATCGCAAATCCCGCTTCGATCACATCAACACCCATACCGTCCAGCCCTTCGGCCACCAACAGCTTCTCTTCACGTGTCATCGACATGCCGGGTGATTGCTCACCATCACGCAAGGTTGTATCAAAAATTATAATTTTATCGTTACTCATCTCTACTTTCCTGTCATCTGGGCATCAGAACGGCTGATCGCACATCCCCACGCGAAATACACCTTCATCTGTTGCAGGGTACAGTTTATACGTTTTCAGCGTATCAAACGGGGTAATGTCTTGCGGGCAGATCCAGTGCCGCTGATCGATTACCACCGAGTCACCTGCAATATCACCTTCTTCCACCTGCTTCACGTCAACCACCGCACGCGTAGTGCACACCTGATAATCGGTTTCGATCACCTCGATGGACTGCATCACGCCCGTAAACTGCACGGTTTTTGGCTCACGCATATCTGCTGGCAGGCAAGAAAGCGCCTGCGCCGCTGAAGCGCCCACCACCCAACATAGTATGGCGGTGGCAACGCGCATGATTACGCCGCGTCTACCAATTTGTTTTTAGCAATCCATGGCATCATAGCACGCAGCTTTTCACCCACTTTCTCAATGGGGTGCTTCGCTTCTGCTTCGCGGGTAGCTTCCAGTTTGTGCGCACCTTGCGTCGCACGGTCTGCAATGAACTCACGTGCAAATTTACCGGTCTGGATATCTTCCAGCACGCGCTTCATTTCCGCCTTGGTTTCTTCGGTAATGATGCGTGGGCCGGTCACATAGTCACCGTACTCTGCGGTGTTCGAGATCGAATAACGCATATTCGCCAGACCACCTTCATACAGCAGATCCACAATCAGTTTGGTTTCATGCAGACATTCGAAATACGCCATCTCTTCAGGGTATCCCGCCTCAACCAGCGTTTCAAAGCCCGCTTTGATAAGCGCCGAAATACCACCACACAGCACCGCCTGCTCACCGAACAGGTCGGTTTCGCATTCGTCCTTGAAGGTGGTTTCGATGATGCCCGAACGGCCACCGCCTACGCCGCTTGCATAAGACAGTGCAATTTGCAGTGCATCGCCCGAAGCGTCTTGCGCCACAGCCACGAGGCATGGCACACCGCCGCCTTTTACATATTCACCGCGCACGGTATGGCCAGGGCCTTTAGGCGCCACCATGAACACATCCATATCGTCGCGCACCTGAATAAATTCGAAATGATAGTTAAAGCCGTGTGCGAATGCGAGTGCCGCACCTTGCTTGATATTGCCTTCTACCTGCGAGTAAATATCGGCCTGATTTTCATCGGGTGCCAGCATCATCACCACATCAGCGTCTTTTACGGCTTCTTCAGGTGTTTTCACCTCAAACCCGTCGCGCTTGGCTTTGGCAGCGCTGTTCGAGCCTTCGCGCAGACCAATAACGATACCTTCAACGCCTGAGTCTTTCAGGTTTAGGGCGTGTGCGTGGCCTTGGCTACCATAGCCAATAATGGTCACTTTTTTGCCTTTGATGATGTTTAAATCGGCATCGTTGTCATAATATACGCGCATGGTTCATTTCCTTCTTTTCAACGTATTGATTGAGCGAAGGAAATTATCCCCCTAACAGAGGGCTGTCAATGGCGAATCATAAGGTATCTGCCAACTTCCGGGTTATCTTTGCGCCAAATCACATTATCGATGAAATAATGATGAATGTTTACAAAGAGGTGGAACATGGCAAGGAAGAGTGTGGGTATAGCTAATGTATGTGCGTCATCGATCAAATAATCGAGCAGTCGCGGCGCCCATTCAAACTGCATGGCACCAATCAGGCCACCAATCGCCGCGAATGCTAGAAAACCATATGCCGCGCGCTTCGCGGTTTTTTGCGTATATTCGCCCGCTGCTTCCTTATGCTTCAACTCGGATTCGTTACGCTTGAAAGCAATCACAAACAGCATGTATTGCAGAGAGTGGAAGGCAGGCACAAAAAACAGCCACAATGGATGCACATAATGTACCACCAACAAATAGCTATACAGCGTGGAGTAACCCACGAGCCCCGTAAACGACAGCCAGCGTTTCTCCTGTGTTGCTTTGGCCAGCAACATCAACACGGTTGCGCCAAAGAATATCCAGCATGCGGTGTGTAACGTATTCTGGAACAGCCAGTAATCATCCAGAAAACTAGGCAGTAACGCCGGCAGCATAATGGAGGAATAAGGCACCCCCCAGAACTGGCTTTCATAGGCACTGAAATTCGACAGCACCCAAGTCGTAATCCAAACCAGATAAATGTTGGTCAGCAGCAGGCGGCGTTGCCATTTGCCGAAATAGATACCTTTAAGCCCATGTAACACCACCATGACCCCGAAGGATTGTTTGGCATAGTGCCAGCCCACCAGCAAAAACATCACGTTCACCACATAGCCCAAAGCGACAAGATCGCCCTGCAAAACGGTGGTGGAATAATAATAGACAAAGACGATCGGCACGACCACGCCCGCAAAAATATAGCGCATTTGCATATGGCGTGGCAGTTCCTGTCCGCGCACTTTTTTGCCAAAATCGCGGTACATCAACTGATAAGAAAAAGCAAAGTGCGGGTAATTCACAAAAAACACGTGATACGCCAATATAGCCGCCAGAATCGACAACCAAAAACCACTAATATTCGCCTGTCCTTGATAAATGGCGCCACTCGTCAGGTCCTGTGACACCAGAAACATCAAAAGTGCCCCCACAATATAGGCAGCACCGCCTACCATCAGGAAATCAATAACTGGGCTGATCAGATAAGGTCTGCCGCGCCAGGAGCGCGAGGTGAGCATGCCTTTGAGAAAAGGAGGCGTTTGGGAAATATTATCTGCTGTGGTTGTGGCGGTATTCATGCAAAATAGTATAGCGCAAATCGGTTAATAAAAAAATAACGCATGCGCTATTATCCGATGATTGCCGTATTTTTTTCTGGGCTAAATGCCTTTTTTACCACGTCCCATAGCAACGGCACCTGTACGTGCAATCTCTACCAAGCCTAGCGGGCGCATCAGGTCGATAAACGAGTCGATCTTAGAGGATTTACCCGTCAGCTCAAAAATAAATGATTCGGTCGTAGCATCCACCGAATGCGCGCGGAAAATATCGGCAATGCGAAGCGCCTCTACGCGGTTATCGCCTTCACCTGCCACTTTCACCAAGGCCAGCTCGCGCTCTACATGCGGGCCTTCCACACTCAAATCATGCACCTTATGCACTGGAATCATACGTTCCAGCAAATTCATGATTTGCACGATCACCATGGGCGAACCCTTAGTGACAATCGTGATGCGCGATAGCGATTTCTTAGTATCCACCTCTGCTACGGTTAGCGCTTCAATATTGTAACCACGTGCCGAAAACAGCCCCACCACACGGTTCAGCACACCAAATTCGTTATCGACCAGAATGGCCAGAATATGGCGCTCTTCCTCAGGCGCTTTTTCAATGATGCTATATACAATATCTAACGGTTCAGTCATGCCTATAACCTATCCCAGTCCGATGGCGGCAGCGGGCTACAACGCTCGCCAAAGCGTAGATCCGTCCGCGGACAATGGCCTTTATGCGGGCCGGTTTGTTCGTTCTCCATGCGCGGATTTGCCGGGCCTTTCGACTCACAGCCCATCAACAGCAGGGTAGCGCACGCTACAATCATCATTATCACTCGCATTCCGATGTCCTATACCTGATTCTTATCCAGTTCACGTTCCGCATCATCCGGACCAAGCAGCAGCTCGTTATGCGCTGCGCCTGCAGGAATCATCGGATATACATTTTCATTCTGGTCCACCCAGATATCTGCCATCACCGGCCCGTCATGTTCCAACATATCGGTGATGGTCTGTTTAAGATCCGCCGGTTTTTTACACCGCAACCCACGCAAACCATATGCTTCGGCCAGTTTCACAAAATCAGGCAGTGAATCCATATACGACTCGGAATAGCGCGAGCCGTGGAACATTTCCTGCCATTGGCGCACCATACCCATATATTGGTTATTCAGAATCAGCACCTTCACAGGCAAACGATACTGCACGGCCGTAGAAAGCTCCTGAATATTCATCAGAATGGATGACTCGCCCGTCACACAAATAACCGGCTTTTTGGCATTCGCCACCTGTACACCAACCGCCGCAGGCAAACCATAGCCCATCGTGCCCAACCCGCCCGAACTCATCCAGCGGTTAGGCTTGTTATAAATGATATGTTGTGCCGCCCACATCTGGTGCTGACCAACATCGGTCGTGATAAAGAAATCTTTCTTGCCCAGCTGAGTATTCAGCTCACGCAGTACCTGCTGCGGTTTAATGACGCGGTCGTTAGTTTCAAACTTAAAGCTGTCTTTCGCGCGCCAGCCTTCCACTTTATCCCACCATTTATTGAGGGCACGCTGGTCTGGCTCCAGCTTTTTCTTTTTCCACATTGCGATCATCATATCGATCACTTCGCCCGCATCCCCGCAAAGCGGTATATCCACATGCACGGTTTTATTGATCGAACTGGCATCAATATCGACATGAATTTTAGTCGATTTAGGCGAGAATCCGTCCAGACGACCCGTCACGCGGTCATCGAAACGCGCACCGATGTTAATCATCACATCGCATTCTGCCATGCACATATTCGCTTCCAGCGAACCATGCATGCCCAACATGCCGAGGAACTGTTTGTCTGAGCCCGGGAATGCGCCCAGCCCCATCAGGGTGGTGGTGCAGGGGAATCCCGTCATATGCACCAGCTTGGTCAGATTAGCGCAGGCTTTACTGCCCGAATTGATGACACCGCCGCCCACATAAAACACGGGGCGCTTGGCTTTCGCCATCGCATCTACGGCTTTCTCCAGCCATTTCTGGTTCGGTTTCTTCACCGGCTTATACGAATGGCGTTTCACGCTCGCCTTGCCGCGATACATCCCCACCGCATTCAAAATATCTTTAGGAATATCCACTACCACAGGGCCCGGACGGCCTGTGCTGGCCACATGGAACGCTTCATTCACAATACGTGCGACGTCATTCACGTTTTTCACCAGATAATTGTGCTTGGTGCAAGAGCGTGTAATACCCGTCACATCGGCTTCCTGAAACGCGTCCGATCCAATCAGATGGCTTGGCACCTGCCCTGTAATACATACAAGCGGAATCGAGTCCAGCATCGCATCGGTCAGGCCTGTGATCGTATTTGTCGCACCGGGGCCAGACGTCACCAGCAACGCGCCTACTTTGCCCGTTGACCGTGCGTAGCCTTCAGCCGCGTGGGCGGCACCCTGCTCGTGGCGCACCAGAATATGGCGCAGGCGGTTCTGTTTGAACAACGCATCGTAAATCGGCAGTACCGCACCACCAGGATAGCCAAACAACACATCCGTGCCATTCTCGATCATAGCACGGATGACCATTTCTGCCCCGGTCATTTGCTGATTTTCTGTCTTTTCTGTGCTCACACCGCCTCCTTACTACAACGGCTTGGCAAATTACTGCTTTGCCAGCGGGCGGTCAATGGCTTTCGCAAGGCTTTTCAACCATTCTCCGCATTCATCCACATTCTCAGTCAGCGCGTAGGAAACCGGCAGCGCCTCTGGCAGCTGGTTACGGATCCAGGTTAGCTGGCGTTTTGCATAGCGCCGCGAGTTTTGCTGAGCCAGTGCCACCGCCTCTTGCAGCGATAATTCGTCGCGCAAATATGCCATCAGTTCCGCCACTCCAATCGCGCGCATTACAGGCAAGCCATCTGACAACGCTTGTCGCTGTAGCATCTGGACTTCATCTATTGCACCTTTTTCCACCATTTGCTCAAAACGCGCATTAATGCGTTCATACAATGTCTCACGCGCAATATCGCAATAATAGAGATGATACTCTGCCTCTGGCACAAATGGCTCACCTGCTTCTTTCTGCCATACGCTCAACGGTGTGTCAGTGGCTTCCACCACCTCAAGCGCACGCTGGATACGCTGACTATCGTTAGGCGCTAATTTTTCTGCCGTTGCCGCATCCCGCAATTTCAAACGGCCATACGCCTTTTCACTGCCTTGCTGCATCCATTGCTCCACACGCTGCTTCACCTCTTCCGGCACAGGCGGAATAGGCGATATGCCATCCATCAACGTACGAATATACATGCCCGTACCACCCAGCAATATCGGCAACTTGCCTGCCTGCCACACCGCACGTATTTCTTTCGCGGCCTGCTCTGCCCACAGCGCCGCATTGCCATGTTCATGCGCCTGCCACAGCCCATAAAGCCTGTGTTCAACGTCTTGCATTTCTTCAGTACTTGGCCGAGCAGTTACTATCTGGATATCGCGATAACATTGCATAGCATCGGCATTAAGGATGACACCGTCCAATGCTTTGGCTATAACGAGCCCCAACGCCGACTTGCCACTAGCCGTTGGCCCCATTAACACAACAACCGGATATGTTTTCTTATGTCCCATAACACGCACGTTACCACATTGGTTGCTCCGGCCAACACCAAACTGGAAGAAAGCAACATTGATGCCTGCTTGCAGGCGCTGCAATTAACCCGTGAGAATTGCACCATTGAATGGCTGGAAGAGGACAAAGCCTGTGACCTGCTGCATAACCTGCCGCTGAACGAAGCACAGGCGAAACTGGCCGATGCGTCGTTGCGTGACAGCATTGACTGTGTGAGCCAGCCAACAGCACATCGTCGCAAAAAACTGCTTATCAGCGACATGGACTCCACCATGATCCAGCAGGAATGCATTGACGAGCTAGCCGCCGCCCTCGATTTGAAAGAGCGTGTGGCTGATATCACTGAAAAAGCCATGAATGGCGAGTTGGATTTTAAAGACGCACTACGCGAGCGCGTCGCATTGCTGCAAGGCCTGCACGAAGACCAGCTGGAAGAGGTTTATAAACACCATATCAGCTTTATGCCCGGTGCACGCGAACTGGTGCAAACCATGAAAGCACACGGCGCCTATTGCCTGTTGGTCTCAGGTGGCTTCCGCTTCTTTACTAACCGCGTAGCCGAAGCGCTGGGATTTGATGAAGACCAGTCCAATATGCTGGAAATTTTCAACCATGTGCTGACGGGTAAGGTCGTAGAGCCGATTCTGGATAAAGAATCCAAGCGCGCCGCGCTCGAGCAGTCGGTCGAAAAAAGCAAGCTGGAGAAGGTGAATGTGTTAGCCGTTGGCGATGGCGCGAATGACCTGCCAATGCTGCTAGCCGCTGGCCTTGGTGTGGCGTACAAAGCCAAACCCACCGTGCAGGCGCAGGCCAAGGCCTGCATTAACCACGGCGATCTGACCAGCCTGCTTTACGTACAGGGCTATCGCCGCAACGAATGGGCGTGGTAACGCCGCTGCATTGTATTAAACTATTCTTTGGTTGGCAGTGTGACAAAACGCGACTCGTCACCGCGCATGATCCGCAATAACGCAAATTTGCGGTCAGCCCGCGCGGCACGGCTGAGTGCATCACGAAACTCTTCCATTTCGTCAATGGCGCGCTGATTAACCTCTACAATCACATCGCGCACACGCACGCCGCGTTTGCCTGCCTCGCTATCGACATCCACGTCCACTACAAGCAAGCCTTTTACCTTGCCCGCAATATCGTATTTGCTGCGCAAATCGTCATTCAGCTCGGCCAGTTCCATCCCTTGAATGGTCTGGGTTTGCACGTCCGCCAGTTTCTTGTCGGCACGTTCCACAGGCGCTTGTTCGGAGGCTACACCCTCCTCTTCCAGCTCGCCAAGCGTCACATCCAGCTCGACCTCGCGCCCC
The DNA here is from genome assembly GCA_002725445.1 of Rickettsiales bacterium. Lineage (GTDB taxonomy): Bacteria > Pseudomonadota > Alphaproteobacteria > Rickettsiales > UBA3002. Next base: position 3,048 of record PBPD01000092.1, on the reverse strand, counting down.
TGACGCCACACGGAAATTTCAACGCGTTTGCCCACTTGCGTGCCCGCCACCAGACGCGGCAGCGTGCGCATTTCGTTCACTGGCTTACCGTCAAAGCGCACAATCACATCGCCGCTTTCAATGCCTGCCCGCTGCGCAGGACTATCCTCGGTGACATCCAGCACCAGAGCTCCGCGTGGCTTACGCAAGCCCACGCTTTCTGCTATTTCTTCGCTCACATGCTGAATCTTCACACCCAGCCATCCGCGATGCGTGCGGCCGAATTCTTTCAATTGCTGCAAAATAGGCTCTGCCAGCGAGGAAGGAATCGCAAAGCCAATACCCACATTGCCACCGCTCGGGCTGAAGATCGCCGAGTTAATACCAATCACCTCGCCGTCTGTATTAAACAGCGGCCCGCCTGAGTTGCCGCGGTTAATCGCCGCATCTGTTTGAATAAAATCGTCGAACGGGCCCGCATTGATCACACGCGAGCTGGCCGAGATAATCCCTGCCGAAACTGAACCGCCAAGACCGAACGGATTACCAATAGCGATCACCCAATCGCCCACGCGCATTTCATCAGAGTCCCCAAACTCGACAAAAGGTAGTTTTTTGCCGGCATCAATTTTCAACAGCGCCAAATCTGTTTTCGGATCGCTTCCGAGAATTTTTGCATCATATTTCGTGTCATCCGACAGAATCACCTGAATCTGATCGGCTTCGTTGATGACATGGTGATTTGTCACCACATAGCCTTCTGCCGAGATGATAAAGCCTGATCCAAGCGAGGTCACTTCGCGTTCCTGACGTGGCAGGCCTTTGCCGAGCTTGTCGCTGAATTGATCAAAGAACTGGCGGAATGGGTCCAGCTCAGGGCTATCAGGCAACCCTTTGAACTGGAATTGCAGTGGCGAGCTGCTCACCTTCTGCGTGGTCGATATATTCACCACTGCAGGGCTTAATTTTTCTACCAGATCTGCAAAACTAGCAGGCATAGGGCGCGCCTGCGCTGGCAGGGCCAGCAACAGACACGCGCATAAACTCAGCAAAATAGAACGCATAATTTACCTTAGTCGAATTGTTCCAGGAACGTACTGTTTGGAGATAAAATTAGCGTTGTATCATCGGATTTCAAGGTGTTGCGATACGCCTGCATGGTACGATAGAACTCGAAGAATTCTTTATCGGTATTAAACGCATCAGCGTAGGTTTTGGTAGCAATACCATCGCCCTCACCTCGGGTAATTTCCGCAATCTTGCGCGCTTCCGCCAAAATTTCTACACGCTCACGATCCGCCGCAGAACGAATCTGCAACGCGCGCTCTTCACCTTCCGCACGGAATTTCTGTGCTTCTTTGGTGAAGTTTTTGCGCATACGTTCGAAAGTTGCTTGCGAAATATCTTCGGGCAGATCCGCACGCATAATACGCACATCCACCACCTCGATACCGAAGCCCTGACGCAATTTACGTGGTGCTTCCTCGGCCGCTTCCACCTCTTCGCCTTCGGCTTCTGCCACTTCTTTGGCGACTTCTTCATCAATCGCCACTGAGGTTTCAACCTTTTCACTGGTTGCCTGATGGTTCACCGCCTGCTTGATTTCGCGCATAATCATCGAGCGTTTGTCCGACAACAGATCGTTCAGCGAGTTTTGTGCCAGCACGCGACGCATGCTCGACACTACGATACTATTAAGACGTGCACGCAGGTTTTCCTCGTTCATCACGGCCTGATAGAATTTCACTGGATTGGTGATTTTGTAGCGCACAAATGCGTCAATCACCACACGCTCTTCCACGTCAGCACGACGGTCTTTGGTGATGAATTCGGCAGGCTGGGCGTTAAACTCCAGCAGGCGATTATCAAACATGATCACATTCTGCACAAAGGGCAGCTTGAATTTCAGCCCCGGGGTCTGTTCCACACGTTTGATTTCACCAAACTGCAGCACCAGCGCTTGTTGGGTCTGGCTCACCACAAAGGCCGAGCTATAGACCAGCAATGCAATCGCACCCAGTGCGATAACGGCGATAGTAATGGTTTTTTGTGACATTAGTTCGCCCCCCGCTTCGATTGCAGTTCTTGCAGTGGCAGATATGGCAGCACGCCATTACCAGACTCGCTGTCTATCACCACTTTCTGCATTCCATTCATAATTTCTTCCATCGTTTCCAGATAGATCCGTTTTTTGGTTACATCTTTCGCCAAGCGATACTCTTCATACACCGACAGGAAACGTGCGACATCACCTTCTGCATCGGCAATCACGCGGTTTTTATACGCAAGTGCTTCCTGCTTCATTTGCTCGGCACTACCTTTCGCGCGTGGAATGATCTCGTTGCGATATCCTTCCGCCACGCTCTCAGCAGTTTCTTTGTCCTGCTCAGCGCGTTTCACATCCTGAAACTCGTCGATCACAGGCGCAGGCACATCGGGCTTGCTCAAGTTCACCGCAATAATCTCAATGCCCGCTTCATAATCATTGAGCATTTCCTGCATAATACGCTTGGTCTCATCGGCCACTTCGGATTGCGCCGTGGTCAGAATTTCGTCCAAACTGTTGCGGCCAATCACTTCGCGCATTGCGCTTTCTGCCACCGGTTTCACGCTAGCGGCGGGATCACGCACGTTAAACAGATAATCCTGCGGATTGGTCGCATCGATCTTCCACTGCACCTCAAAATCAATATCGACGATATTACGATCACCGGTAAGCATCAGGCTTTCTTTCTCAAAGGAACGGCCATTCTGTCCGCTTCGGTCGCCCAAACTGGCGCGGAAGCCTACTTCCACCTTGTTCACACGCGTTACCGACGGAATCAGCACCGTTTCAATTGGATAGGGCAGGTGATAATTCAGACCAGGGGTCGTGAAGCGATCGTATTTACCAAAACGCAGTACCACACCCAACTCATCAGGATTCACACGGTAAATACCTGAAGCCAGCCATAGCAGGCCAATGATGAGTATACCGATGAAGATGAATTTACGGTCACCGCCACCGCCAAACATACCGCGCATACGGTCCTGACTTTTGCGGATGAATTCATCGATATCATTATCGTT
>PBPD01000091.1 GCA_002725445.1 Rickettsiales bacterium | reverse complement strand
TGACACAGTCCAGCACCGATCTGATGCGCTTGCGTGACAATGCAAATGATTATGAAAACATCCCTGTGACACTGTTTGTCGGCGAAGGGAACAAGCCCTATGCGCACGAAGGACAACTCCAGTTCCATGAAGTAACGGTTGAACAAACCACCGGCTCCGTGCAGTTGCGTGCCTTATTCCCGAATCCTGACAATCAATTGCTGCCTGGATTATTCGTGCGCACCAAATTAGCGCTCACAAAGCCGGATGCCCTGTTAGTGCCGCAGCATGCCGCCACGCGTCAGCCCGATGCAAGCCTCACCGTGTGGAAACTGCAACAAGGCGGTACGGTGCAACCTGCACCGGTAACGACGAGCGGTTCCGTGGATGACCAATGGATCGTCTCTGACGGTCTGAAAGCGGGGGATGTCATTATCACCGAAGGGCTGATCGGCCTGAGACCTGGCACCGCCGTAACACCGCAATTTATACAGGACGAAAAAGCTCCGTCTTCATCTGAACCCGGAACCGGAGAATAAGCATGTCACGTTTCTTTATCGACAGACCGGTTTTTGCATGGGTGATTGCCATCATTATCATGCTGGCCGGGGCGCTTTCCATCTTGCGGTTGCCGATTGAACAATACCCGAACATTGCGCCTCCCTCGGTTTCCATTAATGCCACCTATCCAGGGGCATCAGCGGAAACGCTGGAAAACAGCGTTACGCAGGTCATCGAGCAAAGTCTCACCGGCATTGATTACATGCGCTATTTCTCTTCCAGTAGCGATTCATCTGGTACGGTTAGCATTACCATCACCTTTGAACCCGAAGCTGATCCGGATATCGCACAGGTACAGGTGCAGAATAAACTGCAATCTGCGCTGCCACTTCTGCCACAAGAAGTTCAGCAGCAAGGAGTGACCGTTACCAAAGCTAATGACAGTTTTCTGTTGGTGGCCGGTTTTTATTCAGAAGACGGGAGCATCTCGGAACAAGAGCTGGGGGATATGCTAAATTCCACCGTAAAGGATGCGATTGCCCGTGTGAATGGCGTCGGTAACGTGACCGTGTTTGGCGAGCCACATTCCATGCGTATCTGGCTCAACCCGCATAAGCTGCTGAGTTATAACCTGACGGTAACCGATGTACGCACGGCTATTCAGGCGCAAAACACGGATGTGTCAGCCGGACAGATTGGTGGGATGCCTGCGCGAAAAGGGCAACAGATCAATGCCACGATTACAGCGCAATCGCGTTTACAGACCACCGAGGATTTTGAAAAAATCATTCTGCGCGTCAATACGGACGGTTCGCAGGTGCGCCTGCGTGATGTGGCGCGGGTAGAGCTTGGTTCGCAGGGATATAGCCGCATTGTCCGCTATAAGCGCAAGCCTGCCGCAGGGATTGCCGTGAGCCTGGCCACCGGTGCCAATGCGCTGGATACGGCGGAAGCCGTGAAAGAGCATATTGCCGATCTTCGGGCATTCTTACCTCCTGCTGTGAAAGTGGTTTATCCCTACGACACCACGCCTTTTGTCGAATTATCCATCCATGAGGTGGTAAAAACATTGATTGAAGCAGTGATACTGGTCTTTGTGGTGATGTATCTGTTCCTACAGAATTTCCGCGCCACCCTCATTCCCAGTATCGCAGTGCCCATCGTGCTGCTGGGCACCTTTGGCGTGCTGGCCGCGTTCGGCTTTTCCATCAATGTGCTGACCATGTTTGCCATGGTGCTGGCGATCGGCCTGTTGGTGGATGATGCCATTGTAGTGGTGGAAAATGTGGAACGCATCATGAGCGAAGAAGGCTTATCCCCCAAGGAAGCAACCCGCAAATCCATGGATCAGATCACCGGAGCGTTGATTGGTATCACGCTGGTGTTGTCTGCCGTGTTCGTGCCGATGGCCTTTTTCAGCGGTTCCGCCGGTGCCATTTACCGCCAGTTCTCCCTGACCATCGTATCGGCCATGGGACTCTCTGTGCTGGTAGCGCTCATTTTATCTCCCACTCTGTGTGCCACCTTCCTGAAGCCTGTCAAAAAAGGTCACAGCGAAGCAGCAACAGGCTTCTTTGGCTGGTTTAACCGTAACTTCAACAAAGGCCGCGATATGTTCACCTCTGGTGCAGGCTATATGCTGCACCGTACAAAGCGCTTCCTGCTCATTTACGGTATGCTTATTGGCGGGCTGGTCTTTATGTTCAGTTCGTTGCCTGGCTCGTTTCTGCCCAATGAAGACCAGGGAACCATGTTTTTGATGGCAACGGTGCCGGCAGGTTCTACTGCAGAACGTACCATGCAAAGTGTCGAAAAAGTGGAAGATTACTTTCTGGAAAAAGAAGGCGATACGGTTGACCATCTCTTTACCGTCACGGGTTTTAGCTTCGCTGGACGGGCACAGAATGTCGCACTGGGGTTTGTCGGACTGAAGCCGTGGGAAGAGCGTGACCCTAGTACCAACTCCGTGTTTGCGCTGGCCGGACGTTCCATGGGTGCATTCCAGCAGATCAAGGATGCCATGGTGTTTGCCTTCTACCCTCCGCCGATTCGGGAGTTGGGGAATGCTTCCGGCTTCGATATGCAGCTGGTAGATCGCAGTGGCCATGGACATAAGGCATTGATGGATGCCCGCAATCAATTGCTGGGAATGGCCGCGCAAAATCCGAAATTACAAGGCGTGCGCCCGAACGGTTTGAGCGATGTCGCCCAGTACAAAATTGATATTGATAATGAAAAGGCCAGCGCATTGGGCCTGGCCATTGCAGACATCAACCAGACCCTGCAAACGGCGTGGGGCTCCACCTATGTCAATGATTTCCTCGACAAAGGACGCATCAAGAAAGTCTATATGCAGGCCGATACATCTTACCGTATGATGCCGGAAGATGTCGATTTATGGTATGTGCGTAATAATAAAGGCGAGATGGTGCCATTTGACAGTTTCTCCACTTCCCAATGGACATATGGCTCACCCAAGCTGGAACGTTTTAACGGTATCAGTTCGGTGAATATTCAGGGTGCAGCCGCTCCGGGTGTAAGCACCGGTGAAGCGATGGCGGAAATGGAAACCATGGCTAAACAATTACCAGACGGTTTTGGTATTGAATGGGTGGGGTTATCCTATGAAGAGCGTCTGACCGGCGCGCAGGCCCCGGCACTCTACGCACTCTCGATCATTGTGATTTTCCTGTGTCTGGCCGCATTGTACGAAAGCTGGTCGATTCCTTTTTCCGTGATGTTATCCGTGCCGCTTGGGATTATTGGCGCAGTCATTGCCGCGCATCTGTTTGGCCTGAGTAATGATGTGTATTTCCAGGTCGGGCTGCTCACTACCATGGGACTGGCATCTAAAAATGCGATCCTGATCGTGGAGTTTGCCAAGGATTTATACGAACAGGGACATGCGCTAAAAGAGGCGGTATTGATGGCCGCCAAGCAGCGCTTCCGTCCGATTATCATGACATCCATGGCCTTTATTCTTGGGGTCACACCACTCGCCATCGCTACCGGAGCTGGTTCTGCCAGCCAGAATGCCATCGGCATCAGCGTGATGGGCGGTATGATTGCCGCCACCGTCATCGCCATTTTCTTCGTGCCGATGTTCTATGTGGCTGTTCAATATCTTTCCCGCCGCCACCCGCAATCCATAAATAAGGAGACACAAATATGAACAAAACAATGGTGACATTGCTCTGCACGACGTTGCTGGGGGGCTGCACAATGGTGCCGGACTATCTGCGTCCCGATCTTCCTGTTTCTGATACATGGCAACAAGAAGAATCTTTACCGGCACTATCGAGTGAACAACAACAGGCCGTCTCGGATATTGTCTGGCAAAAATTTTTCCTCTCGCCGGGTATGCAGCAGGTCGTGGAAACAGCACTGAACAATAACCGCGATTTGCGGGTGGCGGCGCTTAATGTCGAAGCGGCGCGGGCACTTTACCGTGTTGAACGCTCCGATCTTTTTCCTAATGTCAGCGCCGGTGCGTCAAGCACACGCCAGAAAGTAACGGAAGCGCAGAGCACCAGCAATCCGCTGTTTGGGACACCACAGGAATATATTACCTCTACCTACACGGCCAATCTTGCATCGACTGCGTTTGAACTGGATCTGTTTGGTCGTTTGCGTAGCCAGAACGAAGCTGCACTGGAAACCTATTTTGCGACGCAATCTGCACGGGATGCAGCGCAAATATCACTCATTGCTGAGGTTGCGAATGCGTATCTGCAGTGGCTGGCAGATCGTAAGATTCTGGCCTTAACGCAGGAAACGCTGGATGCACAGCAAAAATCGTATGATCTGATCGCAAAGAGCTATGAAAAGGGCGTGGCCTCAAAGCTCGATCAGGCGCAGGTGCGCCAGGCAGTGGAAACTGCCAGAACCAATCTGGCGCTTTATACCCGTCGCGTCATGCAGGATCAAAATGCGTTGGTGCTGCTGATGGGGGTTAAAGCCTTGCCGACATCGTTGCAGAATGAACGTCTAGACGATGTGGCGGTACTCAAAAATCTGCCCGTGGGACTGGCATCCGATGTGTTGCTGATGCGTCCGGATGTGCAGCAAGCCGAACATCAACTGCTCTCTGACAATGCTAATATCGGTGCGGCACGTGCCGCGTTTTTCCCGACCATTTCACTGACGGGTACGTTTGGTTATGCCAGTAGTGATCTGGGTGATCTCTTTTCATCCGGTGCTTCCGGCGCATGGAGCTTTGCACCACAGATCACGTTGCCCATTTTTCAGGGAGGGCGCAATATCGCCAATCTGGATTATGCCAAGTTAATCAAAGAAGCCTCCGTAGCACGGTATGAACAGACCATTCAAACAGCCTTTAAGGAAGTCGCCGATGAATTGGCCGCACGCAGCACGCTGGATGACGAGTTGAATGCCCAGCATGGGTTGGTGGAAGCCACGCAGGATGCCTACGATCTTTCCTATGCAAGGTATAAACAAGGCATCGATAACTTCCTGAATGTGCTGGATGCACAACGCTCACTCTTTTCCGCCCAGCAGCAGGAAATCGAAATCCAGAAACAACAATTGGCTAACCTCGTGAACCTCTACAAGGTATTGGGTGGTGGGGCACAAATGCAGTCTCTTGATGATGAGTCAGCAGAAGCGCTGTCATCAGAGAACGGCACTTAAATGGAAATTAGGCGCAAGCAGCAACCAGCTGTGACACAAGC
>PBPD01000090.1 GCA_002725445.1 Rickettsiales bacterium | reverse complement strand
CCCCAGCTGGCTCAGCAGGCCTAGCTCTAGCGAGTCGCCACGCCACACAATGCGCAAATTATCCAGCTTCTCGATGGCTTCGTCACGGTCAATCAGCCCTTCATTATATTGCAGGGTGGCCAGCGAGTAAGCCGCACGGGCGCGTATAAAACGGTCGTCACTCTCTGCCAGTTTTTCCCAAATGGCAATAGCAGGTTTGATTTTGCCCGTTTCGGCAGATACTTTGCCGAGCAAGTAATCAACGTATGGCTCAATCGGCATCAGAATGCCATCTTCGCTGAGCGAGTCGAACACGCGTACTGCTTTGTTATAGCTTTTGCGGTTGATGTAATTATCGGCTGCTAACACGGCTAGGCGTTGACGCATTTCGGGTGGATATTTCTTGATATACGCCGTGTCGAAATCGACAAAGTCGAAGCGCGCACGGTCGCGCTGCAGGAACAGATCGCTCGCCTGACGCCAAAGCTTGATCTCTTCGATATTCTCCAGCGACTGCTGATTGAAGTCATACGCGGCTTCGCCCACACGGTAGGCAAGGAAATTAGCCGCGCCACGCAAGGCGGCCAGCTTGCGCTCTTCGTAAAAGAATGGGTCGGTGCGGCGAATTCTGTCCAGCACGCCGAGTGTTTCCAGCTCCATGCCCTCACCCAGATACAGCTGCGCAAGTTTGAGGCGCAGCGAGCTGGCGCGCAATCCAGTTGCATCGCTAAGTTTTTGCATCAGCTCCTGTTCGGTGGCTTTGAATTCCTCTGGTTCAACTTTCCAGCGTTCATATGGGAAGAGTGTACTGAATTTTGTGTCGAGCAGTTCCAGCTCGTCTAATGCCAGTTGTGGCAGGTCTTCCGATAATGCCATGCCACCCTCGGATGTCAGGCGTATACCGTTGCGTAGTTCTACAATTTGCGCATCATCATCCTTTTTCAGCATGGCCAGCCCTTGCGCCGTTTGCAGCAGTGTGAATTCTACAAATTCGCGTTTTGGATAAATGCCTTCGCCGGAATTATAAAAGGCGGATAGTACAAGAGTGTCGCCCACCACAGGATCAGTCACATTCACAGGTGTAGTATATTCCAGCGTGGGCAGATAGATATGCGGTGTGCGTGCTTCGGCTTCCATGGTCAATGGAACAGGGCGTGTTGGCAGGGTGGGGTTGTTACTTAACGTGATCACCCATTCAAACGAATTGGGAACGCGGCGCGCACTGGCATGCAATTGCCCGTCTGTTTCCATGCGCAGCAAGGTATAACCTGGCACATCCAGCTCCTGAATGTTGTTTACACTGGCAGGCAGTACGGACTGCAATAATTCGGTGTTGATGCGCACATGCTTGTTAAAGCCAATCCACAGCGCATTTTCGCGGAAGAATACAATCGAAGCAACGCGGTCTTTCCATGGGAACAGCAGGTTGCTTCCCGTTGGATTTTGTTTGATGGTAACGATCAATGTTTCTTCAGGCGTATTGGCTTCGGCCATCACTTCTACTGTCTGATCCTGCGGGGTAGGGCGCGGCGCGGTGCGTAGCTCGTTTGCCTCGACAACAGGCGTTTCTACGGCTTGTACGGTTTCAGGCTCTTGTGATGCGGCAGGCTGTTCAGCTGCCGTTTCTGTCTCAGGCTCGCTAGCCACCTCCTTAGGTGCTTCCTCCGGCGTATCTACAGCCTCGGCCTGTGCAGTAGGTTCAGGGTTAGGCTGAGGTGTGGCTGTTTCTTCTGCCACTTCAGCCGCAGGCTCGGCTTGCGCACGGGCGGGCTTCAGCTTTGGTGTGACACGCGGCCATTCTGTGGCTTGTGTTGCAGCTTGTGGCGTTTTGGGCTTGGCGAGCGGCGTGGGCGTGCCTATAGGAGCAGGAATCTCAGGTGTAGCGATCAGTTTGGGCGGCGGCTGTGTGCTTGCCTCGGTCACGCCCAACAGGTCGATGCCTGTGTTGTTGCCACTGATAAATTGACGAATTTTATAGGGATTATTCAGGGTGAGCACGACCGAACGGCCATTATTGGTGCGGCGTGCCTGCTGTACATAGGGCGAAAGACGCTGCGTGATAACGTTTAAATCAGGGTTGGCGGCTTCTTCAAAGGTGATGGTAAGGCTGTTGCCTGATTGCTGGGTGCGAAAGCGCATTTTCTCGGGCCATGCAAAGCTGATGCGCGCGAAGTCACGTATTACCCGTGCATTCACTTCGGGAGTCACTTGTGCCTGCACACTGCTGAAGGTCAGCAGAGCGATCGTCACACTCCAAATAATAGCGCGTAGCATCCGCGACATGCTGTTCCACACTCTTTTTTAATGTTGTTCTGCCCCGTCCTTGGGCAAGCCAACATGGTTATTTTTGCCGCCTACCTGCGGAATACATATTACCTAAGCAAGTACCGTACCAGTTTGCAAATACCATAGCAATCCTGCCTTAGCGAGGCAAATACTCACGTACGACAATATCAACGCGGCGTGCGAGATTGTAACGTTCATTTTGTGTGAGGTTGGAGGCGGTGATTTCACTGTAGCGACTGTCGCTATAGCCAAATATGGGGATGTCGTCCATATAGCCCGCCGCACGCACCTGATCGGCCACGGTGGTAGCGCGCGCCAGCGATAATTCCCAGTTGGACGTGTAGTTGCGGCCTGAAACCGGGCTAGGGTCGGTGTGGCCGTTGACCTCGATCGCATTGGCCAGTGAGCGGGTGATATCGCCCACGCCTTTCATAATCGCATCGGCTTTTGGCGAGAGGTCAGCGCTGCCTGAGCGGAAGAGCGCGTCGCTTGCCAGTGATATCACTACACGGTCATCCAGTCGGCGCAGGGTGACGTCCTGATTGAGTGCACCGCTGGCCAGCAGTTTTTCGGTGAGAATGGTATGAAGATAGTCGAGGTCGGTGGCTATTTTCACTTCAATCTTGTTAATGCTGCGCTCTTCGGCGGGGGCGATCACATTGATTTCGCGCGAGGGGTTGAGGCGCTGTGAGAGGGACTCGATCAATTTCTGCCACTGATTTATCTCGATCGTTGACATGGAAAACAGCAGCACAAAGAAAGTCAGCAGCAGCGACAACAGATCGGCAAAGGAAATCATCCATGCGTTGTTGGGTTGATTATCTTCGGGTATGAGCTGGAAATCGTCACTCATCTACAAACTCCTCAATGCCCGGGGCAGGGTCAACAAAGGTTTCGTCAGTAGAGGCCGGCGCAGAGCGCGGTGTGGCGGGTGCGGAAAGGTTCAGCTGCGAGGCATCCAGTGACCGCACGCGGAAAATCAGTGTGACATCGTCAGGGTGGGTTTGCTGAAGGCCGGGTGCCAGCTGTTTGGCATAGACCTCACGCGAGGCCATAGCCCGCGCAAATGCCCCAGCGCGCTCGATAGCCAAGCGTGTGTCTTCGCTGGAAGGGGCATAGAGATTGGGGGTGTAGCCTACCAGATATTCGATATCCACGCGCAAACCCGGTTGCCATACTTTAATAATGTCCGCTAAATCACTGAATAATAAGTTATTTGAATCTCTTAGGCTTGCGTCCTCCGGCATGTAAATGCTGCTTTGTGGGAAGCGGATGAACATGGTGTTGTTGTTGCTGGTGATTTCCAGTTGGTCGAGTGGAATATAGCTTTCAGCCACCCGGCGCACGCCAGCGAAAAATTGAGTGAGAGATATTTCAGTGCCCACACCCGGCGTTACGTCTGCCACGACGGGCTCAAGGTCTGTGCGGTAGTTGAAAGTGTGTTTGATGCTGCTGACCGCATCTTCCATTTTTTCATGGTCTATGGAAGCCATGGTGTTGAGCATGATGAAAAAGGCGAGCAACACGACATAAAGCGACACAAATAGCGGAGCGCTATCGTTTTTAGGGCTTTCTTCGGGTTGCTGTATTTCGTCACTCATAGGCTAAGTGTGGCGCAAAAAGCGCTTAAAATCTACCTTAAAGCCTATGGGGAGGGCGATCAGCCTGCCTACATATCAGCAAATAATTTGTCGATCTCTTCCTGGCTTGGCGCATCTTTTGTCAGTTGCGGGCCATTCATCAAATGCTCGTCCGGACGTTTGTTCTCGCCATCTTCTCCCTTGAGCACGTAGCCTTCTGGCAGGTCGCCGCCAAACAAGGCAACCAGTTTCATGATGCGGTTTTCCAAATGTTCCAGTGTTTTGAGCACCTTATTGATGCGCTGGCCAGTGATGTCTTGAAAATTACAGGCATCGTAAATTTTCATCGCCTGCTCACCCAGCTTTTCGGTGATATAGCTGTCGTTGATGCCGCCAGAGATATTCTGGATTTCATCGGCTGCATCCATAATGTTGTTGGTGGCCTCTTCCGTGGCTTTGACCACTTCGCTCAACTCCATGCTGGCCAGATTCAGATTGCGTGTTGCATCTTCCTCGTCTGCGCGTGCGATGGCGGCAATCTCGAGTTTGGCCTGCACAATATAATTGGCCATATTCTGGATTTCTGAGCGGATGAACGTATCCGTCTTAGATTCTGAGCCAATGCCAGAAGCGATGCCCTCCAGAATGGCGCCAACGTCTTCGATCTTTATTTCGCCTTTTTGTTCGCGCAACGCGATCATGCTACGCAGTAATGAGTCGCCAAGTTTGGCCTGAGTAGTTGTCGTCATGTTTTTTGCCTTAACCCTGTTATAATGCTAACTGTTAGTCGTGGTAGTTACATGGCCTAAAAGGCGCCAATTACTGCTTCCATTTTTGTTTTTAGTGTTCCCGCATTAAACGGTTTCACAATGTAATTGCTCACACCTGCCTGTTTCGCAGCAATCACGTTATCGGTTTTGCTTTCTGCCGTGATCATAATGAAAGGCAGCGCTTTAGTGGCATCGGCCGCGCGTACTTTTTTCAAAAGCTCATAACCCGACATCGGCTCCATATTCCAATCGGAAATTACCAGCCCATATTGCTTTTCCTGGATTTTACCCAGCGCCATCGTTCCATCGGTGGCTTCGTCCACATTCTCAAAACCCAGCTGTTTCAACAGGTTTTTGATGATGCGTAGCATGGTCTTGTAATCGTCTACGATCAGAATTGGCATATTCTTATCTACTGGCATGGAGGTCTTTCCTTTTTTGTTTTTTTCGCATTTGCGCTAACTGCGCTTACCAACAAAAATAGCGCAGAAAATTTAACACAAGGTTAAAGTCTGCACTTGATTTGCATTGCCGCATACCATACTGCTGTAGGCTAGCAAAACCAACCCTTTTTTGAAGTAAAGGAAGAGCTTAGCCCATGCGTTGGACCGATACATTTGATATTGCCATTTCACTGGAAGAAGAGCATCCCGACAAAGATAATATAAATCTGCGCTTTACAGACCTTCGGCAGTGGGTCGTGGGGCTGGAAGAATTTGATGATGACCCGGAAGGGTGTAACGAAAAAATTCTCGAAGCGATACAAATGGCCTGGATCGAGGAGCGCGAATAAGTGATCGCGCTGGCGGATGAATCAGCATCACAAGAACTTGCAACATGGCTGGCTAGCCATCTCGATGTGGGGGATGTGCTGTGTTTGCGGGGTGATTTAGGCGCAGGCAAAACCACACTGGCACGTTTTCTTATTCATGCGATGCAATCGCCAGATGCTCAGGATAGCGTTACCAGCCCAACTTTTACGCTGGTGCAGCCTTATGATGTGCAGACAAAGGCGGGGCACAAGGCGACATTATACCATTTTGACCTGTATCGGGTAGAAGAGGAAAGCGAGCTGGAAGAAGCCGGGCTGGATGATGCATTGCAGCATGGAATATGCGTGATTGAATGGCCTGATATCGCGAGTAATTATTTACCTGCGGCGCATTTAACGCTAGAGTTGCAGCAGACAGGACAATCAGGCCGAACATGTCAATTGTACGGGACAGGCAAGTGGCAACGGCTTATAACAGAGGCACAACATGCTCTCGATTAAAACCGCTACTGCCAAAGCCATGCAAAACCGTGATGTAGCTAAACAAATATTTCTGGACGAAGCCGGGTGGGGAACTGCCAAGCGAGACCTGCTGGCTGGTGATGCGTCGTTTCGTAGTTACGACCGCGTAGAGCATAACGGCTCACATGCCGTGCTTATGGATGCCCCGCCACCTGCAGAAGATGTGCGCCCATTCGTGCGGATGACCTATTTTCTGCGTGATGCGGGATATAGCGCACCGAAGATACTCGCTAAGGATGAAGAAAACGGCTTTCTGCTTTTGGAAGATCTGGGCGATGCGTCTTATACCAAATTGTTGCAGGCGCAGCCGCAGATGGAGATGGAGTTGTATAATGCCGCCATTGACTGGCTGGCAGACCTGCATATGCAGGGCTATGATTTGGCACCACATGACTTGCCGCCTTATAATGAGCAAGCGTATTTACGTGAGGTGGCGCTGTTTAGCGATTGGTTTTTGCCACAAATTCATGGTGTGGAGAAAGCCAAAGAATTGCGCGAAGAATGGCTGTCACTATGGCGCAGCGTGCTGACCCGTGCGAATGTAGGCACCAGCTTGCCTGTGCATCGCGATTATCATGCCGACAATTTGTTATGGCTGCCAGAGCGTGAGGGCATCAAACGCGTTGGCGTGCTCGACTATCAAGACGCGCTGATGGGTGATGCGGCGTATGATATGGTGTCGCTGTTGGAAGATGCTCGCCGCGATG
>PBPD01000089.1 GCA_002725445.1 Rickettsiales bacterium | reverse complement strand
TGGCGCCGAATTTTATCGTATCGCCAGCGATCGCCTGAGGGTCAATCACCTCGGCGCGGGAGATCACATCTTCCAATTCGATGATGCGCCCTTCGATAAAGCTCTGTTTCTCACGTGCAGCATGGTACTCGGCGTTTTCTGACAAATCGCCATGTTCACGTGCTTCAGCAATGGCCTGTATCACTTCCGGGCGTTCTACCGATTTCAGGTTCTTTAATTCTGCTTCCATAGCTTTATAGCCACCAAGCGTAGTTGGTACTTTTTCTACCATAATTCAGACCGTTATAATAAATTAAGTTAATATGAACTACTTAACATACGCTTGTAGCGGACAAACATCAAGTTCGTCGCCACCATGCACTGCGTCAATTGCTTTCACCAGCGCGCGTGCACCAGAGATGGTGGTGCTGTAGGGAATCTTGCTCAGCAAGGCATTACGGCGAATAGAATAGCTATCCGAAATGGATTGTGCGCCTTCGGTGGTGTTGAAGACCAGATCAATATCGCCGTCTTTCATCATATCTACCACGTGCGGACGGCCTTCGCGTACCTTATTGACGGCCTGCACATCCAGCCCCTTCTCGCGGAGGAAATTGGCAGTGCCTTGGGTTGATACCACTTTGAAGCCCAGCTTAATGATAGACTCTGCCAACTCAACCGAGGCATTCTTGTCGCTGTCGCGTACCGAGATAAATACTTTGCCCTTTTTAGGCAATTTGTTGCCTGCCGCAATATAGGCTTTGGCAAACGCAACAGGGAAACTGCGATCAATCCCCATCGACTCACCGGTCGATTTCATCTCAGGCCCCAGAATCGTGTCCACGCCCGGGAAGCGTGCAAACGGGAATACGGCTTCTTTCACCGACACATGGTCCAGCCGCAGCTTATCCGCATTGCTGTGATCTGGCAGGTCAAACGATTTTAGCGGTTCGCCCGCCATCAAACGTGAGGCGATTTTAGCGATTTGTATGCCCGTGGATTTTGCGACAAATGGCACGGTGCGGCTGGCGCGTGGATTCACTTCCAGAATATAAATATCACCGTCTTTCACAGCAAACTGCACATTCATCAGGCCGTTTACCGACAAGCCTTTGGCCAGTTTGGCGGTTTGGACACAAATTTCATCGATGATTTCGTCGCCCAGCGCATACGGTGGCAGCGAGCAGGCAGAATCGCCCGAGTGAATGCCCGCTTCTTCAATATGTTCCATCACGCCAGCAACATAGACATCTTTGCCGTCGCACAGCGCGTCCACATCCAGCTCTACGGCGTCCTGCAAATAACTATCCAGCAGAATAGGCCCATCGCCAAACACATTCACAATCTCTTCAACGTATTTTTCCAGCGTGTCAACATCGTGGATGATCGCCATCGCGCGACCGCCCAACACATAGGATGGACGCACGACAATAGGGAAGCCAATCAGCTCGGCCTGACGCACCACGTCTTCGTGGCTGTGGCATATCTGGTTAGGCGGTTGCTGCAAATCCAGCGAGTAGAGCAGGCGCTGGAAACGTTCGCGGTCTTCGGCCAGATCGATAGAATCAGGGGACGTACCAATAATCGGTATTTCAGCGTCTTCCAGCGCTTTAGCAAGTTTGAGTGGCGTTTGCCCGCCGAACTGTACCACTACGCCGCGCACATAGCCTTTTTTCTGTTCCGCACGAATCACCGCGATTACATCCTCAGCGGTTAGCGGTTCAAAATACAAACGATCCGAGGTGTCATAATCGGTGGAGACAGTCTCAGGGTTGCAGTTGATCATGATGGTTTCATAACCAGCTTCTTTTAGTGCATAGGCTGCGTGCACACAGCAATAATCGAACTCGATGCCTTGCCCGATACGGTTAGGCCCGCCGCCCAGAATGATGATCTTCTCTTTATCCGAGGGGCTCGATTCGCATTCTGGCTCCTGTACACCGTCGCCCTCGTAACAGGAATACATGTAGGGCGTAAGCGCTTCAAACTCAGCGGCGCAGGTGTCTACGCGCTTATAGACAGGGGTGACATGCAGGTTGGTGCGCCAGGCTGCAACCGCGTTTTCTTTCAGGCCAGTCAGTTCTGCTAAGCGCAGGTCGGAAAAGCCCATCTTTTTAATCGCCAGCATCTCGGCGCGCGTGCTTGGCAGGCCGTGTTCGCGAATGCTGTTTTCCATCTCCACGATTTGCTTGAGCTGATGCACAAACCACGGGTCGAAATGGGTGATCTGACAAATCTCTTTTTCGTCCATGCCATAGCGCAGCGCTTGGGCGATACGCAGCATGCGATCAGGCGAAGGCACAGCGAGTGCGGCCTTGACCGCTTCCATATCGCCATCATTATAATTCGGAATTTCCACTTCATTCAGGCCGGTCAGACCAGTTTCCAGCGAGCGTAATGCTTTTTGCAAACTCTCTGGGAAGGAGCGGCCCATCGCCATAGCTTCGCCCACCGACTTCATTGCGGTGGTGAGCAGTGGCTCGGTGCCGGGGAATTTTTCAAATGCGAAGCGTGGGATCTTCGTGACAATATAGTCAATGGTTGGCTCAAACGATGCTGGTGTTGCTTTGGTTACGTCATTCTGAATTTCATCCAGTGTGTAGCCTACAGCCAGCTTTGCCGCTACTTTCGCAATCGGGAAGCCTGTCGCTTTAGAAGCAAGCGCCGAAGAGCGCGATACGCGTGGGTTCATCTCGATCACCACGGTACGGCCATTTTCAGGGTTCACGGCGAATTGCACATTTGACCCGCCAGTGTCGACCCCAATCTCACGCAGTACGGCAATCGATGCATCGCGCATATGCTGATATTCTTTGTCGGTCAGGGTCAGGGCAGGTGCAACCGTCATGGAGTCGCCGGTGTGAATACCCATCGGGTCAATATTTTCGATCGAGCAGATAATGATGCAGTTATCTTTATTGTCGCGCACCACTTCCATTTCGTACTCTTTCCAACCGATGATGGATTCGTCGATGAGTACTTCATTGGTAGGCGATGCATCCAGCCCGTTAGCAACGATGGTTTCGAATTCTTCGCGGTTATAGGCGACACCGCCACCTGATCCACCGAGTGTGAATGACGGGCGAATAATCAGCGGCAGTCCGATTTCTTCCAGTGCCACGCGCGCTTCATCCATCGAGTGGGCAATCATATTGCGTGGGCATTCCAGACCGATACGCTCCATCGCCTCGTTAAAGAGCTGACGGTTCTCGGCTTTGTTAATCGACTCCAGATTCGCGCCAATCAGCTCCACCTTGTATTTATCCAGCAGGCCGGATTCTGAAAGTTCTTTAGCGCAATTGAGCGCGGTCTGTCCACCCATGGTAGGCAGTAAGGCATCGGGTTGTTCTTTTTCGATGATCTTGCTAACAAACTCCGCCGTGATAGGCTCGATATAGGTCGCGTCCACCAATTCGGGGTCGGTCATGATGGTGGCGGGATTCGAATTCACCAGAATCACGCGGTAGCCTTCATCTTTCAGGGCTTTGACCGCCTGTGTGCCAGAATAATCGAATTCGCACGCCTGACCGATTACAATCGGGCCAGCGCCAATTACCAGAATGGATTCTATATCAGTACGTTTAGGCATTTTTGCGCATATTCTCTACAAAGCGTTCAAACAGATGGGTGCTGTCATGCGGCCCGGGGGAAGATTCGGGGTGATACTGCACCGAGAAAATAGGTTTATCTTTCATGGCCAGCCCTTCGACCGTGCCGTCAAACAACGATAAATGGGTTACCTCGACATTGTCGGGCAAGCTGCCATGGCACACGGTAAACCCGTGGTTTTGGCTGGTGATTTCTACCTGACCGGTTTTCTGGTCTTGCACAGGCTGGTTGGCACCGCGATGCCCCTGATGCATTTTTTCGGTTTTGGCGCCAAGTGCCAGTGCCAGCAATTGATGGCCAAGGCAAATACCGAAAATAGGCAAATCGGCCTTAATCAGCTTTTTCAGGACTGGTGTTGCATAGCCAGCCGTCGCAGCCGGATCGCCCGGGCCATTGGATAGGAAAATGCCATCGGGCTTCAGCGCCAGAATATCATCCGCAGAC
Source organism: Rickettsiales bacterium (assembly GCA_002725445.1). GTDB lineage: Bacteria > Pseudomonadota > Alphaproteobacteria > Rickettsiales > UBA3002. The sequence goes on along the minus strand of PBPD01000089.1, from coordinate 21,291 downwards.
GTGTCGGCTGGCACCACCGTCACCTTACAGCCGCTGGAGGCCAGATTGCGCAGGATGTTGATCTTCTCGCCGTAATCAATAGCCACCACATGAAACTCAGGGTTTTCCAATTCGCCGTAACCGTCTTCGAGCGTCCAGCGCGTGGCGGTCCATTCATACGGGCTGTCGGTGGTAACGGTTTTAGCCAGCTCCATACCCGCAAGGCTTGGCATGGATTTCAATTCTGCCTGTACCGCGTCGATATCGAATTCATCGTTATTTTCAGGATAGCAAATGGCCACATTCTGCGGGCCATTGGCGCGGATATGGCGGGTGAGTTGGCGCGTATCAACGCCGCTAATGCCTGTAAGGCCAGTGTCTTGCAGCCACACATCAAACGGGTGCTCGCTACGGAAATTCGACGGTGGTGTAATAGCCTCGCGAATGACCAGCCCGCGTGTTGCTGCGCGTTCCGACTCCATATCCTCGGCATTGGCGCCCACATTGCCAATATGCGGGAAGGTAAACACAATGATCTGGCCTGCATAGGAAGGGTCGGTCAGAATTTCCTGATAACCGGTTAGCGCGGTGTTGAAACACACTTCGCCGTATGTCGTATCTTTGGCGCCAATTCCATACCCATAGAATACTTTGCCATCAGCTAAAACGAGTGCTGCAGTGTACGGGCTGGGTAGGGCGCTATGATCGGACATACTCTATAAAACCTCTTACATCTGGGCAAATTGCCGAGAACATAAGTAAAAGCATGTCACTCGTCAAGCGCTTCTGTGCTCTTTTTTGTTAGCCGGTTTGGCTATTGTTATTCCTGGCCTTATTTACTGTGCTTTTTCGTCCAGTCAGTGATGACAGGGCGCACCAGTTCGCGGTAACGGCGGCCGTTGAAAATACCATAATGGCCGACATTCTCTTGCAGGTGATAATGTTTCTTGGCGTTAGCAAGGTTTGGCGTGATGTTTAGCGCGGCTTTGGTTTGGCCAACGCCGGAAATATCATCCTTCTCACCTTCGATACATAAAATAGCCGTATCGGTGATAGCTCCCGTATCCACCTTATGGCGGTTATGCATGAGCGTACCGTTAGGCAGCGCGTGACGCTGGAACACCTCGCGCACGGTCTGCAGGTAGAATTCGGCAGGCAGATCGGCGACGGCCAGATATTCATTGTAAAACTTGCGGTGTGCGGCGGCACTCTCGCCGTCACCCTCAATCAAGTGCTGGAACAATTTGATATGCTCGCCCACATGGCGATCAAGGTTCATGGTCATAAAACCAGTAAGCTGCAAGAAGCCCGGATACACACGGCGCATAAAGCCCGGGTAGTTCACCGGCACCCGCGTAATCACATTGCTCTCAAACCATTGCAGCGATTTCTCTTTTGCCAGACGGTTCACTTCCGTGGGCGCTTCGCGTGTGTCGATAGGCCCGCCCATCAACGTCATGGTGGGTGGTGTGGCCTCATCTTTCAAATCGGAGAGCACAGCGACGGCCGCCATTAGCGGTACCGAAGGCTGACACACAGCCATGGTGTGGGTGTTGGGGCCAAGCAGACGTAAAAACTCGATGATATAATCAATATATTCATCCAGATCGAACTTGCCCATATGCACGGGCACTTCGCTGGCATCCACCCAATCGGTGATATAGACATCGTGATAAGGCAGCAAACCGCGCACCGTGCCGCGCAGCAACGTGGCATGGTGGCCAGACATTGGCGCTACCACCAGAATGCGCGGGTCATTATTGCTTTTGGGCACGTCGCGTTTGAAATGCAGTAGGTTACAGAACGGTTTGTTCGCCACTGTCTCAATCTCAACATCCACGACTTTGCCGTTAATGTCGGTATTGTTAATACCCCATTCCGGCTTGTCATAGCGGCGCGTGACGCGTTCGAACAATTCACTGGCAGCCGCCATCTGACGCCCATAGCTCGTGTAAGAGAAGGGCATGTACGGATTGTTAAATATGAATTTGCCTGCACTTGCCATTGCGCGCATAGGCGCCATGCCTGCGCGGTGCATTTCCAGCCAGCTATAGAGCGAGCTATTTTCTTGATAGGGTATCATCCAGTCCTGGACTTCATCCTGCGAGGTCGGTGGTTGCATTATGGTAATCCTTACCTTGTTACCTTATGCTTTAGTATACGCCTTAAAGCTAAAAATACTATTAATCTCTGTTGCGTTGCACAAACCATATATAGTGGCTGTTAAGCTATAGCCTACAACATAAAGCTTTTGGCGTATTTATAAACCGTTTTATTTTACGTGCGCTTCTCCGCATCGCGCAATTTTCCGAGTTCTTCGCCCAGACGGCGCAGGGAACGGCTGGAATCATCACGAGGGATAGTCACCTCAATCACATACATTTCGTCGGTTTCTACCGCCTCTTTCAATATATCCTCTAATGCGCCGCGTGTGGCCACCCGCGCCGATTTACCACAACGCAGTAGATCGGTCATTTTGGTGTAGTCCCACATATGAATATTATTGAACGGCCCATCCAGAATATGGCGTTGCGTGCCATACCCATCATTATTAAGGATGAATACAATAGGCTTCATATTGTATTTGGCTGCGGTCGACAGTTCGATACCCGTCATCTGGAATGCGCCGTCTCCAATAATGGTGAACACGCGTGATTCAGGCGAGGCTGCCATAGCGCCGATGGCTGCGGGCATAGCAAAGCCCATCGATAGATAATAGGCATCCGATAGGAAGTTATTACGTTTGGGCGTGCGCAGGCCAATCGCTCCCAGCAACGCATCGCCCGTGTCACAGACCAGCGTATTATCCTCACCAATATGCAAGCCAAGGATGCGGAAGAACTGCTCTACGGTCAGCGGCTCTTCGCGCTCATCGTCGCTGAGTGGTTTAGGGGTGGGGGCAGGGCTAGGTGTGTTGCGGTCAGGATGCGGAGTGACATCTGCGACTGCCAATGCTTCCAGAAAATCCTTAAACAGCACATCTTCATAGGAGCGCAAGCCCACCCGTGCTTTCTCGGTGGTGACCAGCACAGTATTGCGTTTGTTCAGCTTGGCCGTATTCAGCCCCAGCAAAATGTCGGTGATAAACGCGCCCAGCATGATCAGACAATCGCTGCCTTCTACATAATCCTGCACGTCCTGTTCGGAGAAGCCACCGCTGTAAACACCTATATAGAGCGGATTATGCTCGCTGATAACACTTTTAGAAAGCAAGGTAGACGCAATGGGAATGTTCAGTTTCTCCGCCACTGTAACGGCCAGATCGGTCAGGCCGTGGCGGTGCAGCTCTACATCCGCAATAATAACAGGCTGTTTTGCTTTGCTAATAACCTCAATCGCATCTTCGATGCAGGCTTCCAAATTTTCTGCATCGCTGGAAGGCAGCGGATTATTGCGAATGCGTGGCAGGGTAATTGGCATATCCACCACATCAAATGGCACTTCAATATAGCCCGGACGGCATTGCGCAATCACGGTGTCTACCACGCGCATAATCTCTTCAGCCGCGTGCTCAGGATCCAGCAACACAGTGTTGGCGCAGGTGACTTCTTCAAAGATACGGCGTTGCGTGTCAAAGGTGCGCACTTTGTGGTGCAGCAGCGGATCGGCCTGTCGGTCGCTTGGCGACGGGCCACCTGAGACAACAATCATCGGGCTTTTCTCGGCATAGGCACAGGCCACCGAGTTCAGCATATTCAGCCCGCCTACACAGTAGGTCACACAGGCCAGGCCTAGCCCGTGCATACGTGCATATCCATCGGCCGCAAACCCAACGGAAGGTTCATGGGTCATAGTGATAATATCAATCGGGGATTTCTCCAGCCAACGGAAGGTGGGCAATACAAAATCGCCGGGAATGCCGAACGCATGCGTCACGCCTTTGCTGTGAATATAGTCAAAAAGAAACGAACCAACGGTAGGATGTTTGGTATCCGTCATAGTGCCTTCCCCCAAGTAGGCGGCAGGTTACGCCGCAGATAATTTACGATGTTGGATATAGTTCATTATGGCGCCGAGCGCAAACAAGACGATCCCGATGGCGGACGCTTCTACCTCTTTATAGAGTAAGAACGGCACTGCAATCGCAAACAACAAGCGCTGCAGGCCGGTCACATAATTGAAGGCATAGCGCTCAATGGCGAAGGCCAGGCTGAATATCAGGGTCAGTGTGGTTGCCAGCGCAATCAGAAACTCGGTCCAACTCACGCCTTCGACAAACAAAATATCGCTATAGACCATCATCACCGGCAGAATGAAGAACCCGTTCGCCAGCTTCAATGCCTCTACGGCGGAACGCTGCGGCTTGGCATTGGCCACACCGGCAGCGGCAAATGCTGCCAGCGCCACAGGCGGGGTAATGTTGGAGGTTTGCGATAGCCAGAAGATCACCATATGTGCGGCAATCAGGTAAATACCCATGCCTTCCAACGCAGGTGCGGCCATCACCGCCAGAATAATATAGGCCGCAGTCACAGGCAGGCCCATACCCAGAATCAGCGCTGCGCCTGCTACCAGAATCAAAGCCAGCCATAATTGCCCATTCGACAATGAGATCACAAATTCGGTGAATTGCAGCCCCAGACCCGTTTGGCCAATAACGCCCACTACAATACCGGCGGTGGCACAGGCGGTAGAAATAGGCAGCATCATCAGTGCGCCGTTTTTCATGCCTTCGCCCAGCTTCTTCCAGTCAATGCGCGTATGCGCACGCATCATGCAGGTGAGCACCACGGCGGCCGTGCCAATTGCACCCACCATCGTGGGCGAGAAATTCATCATCAACAGCACCACAATTAGCACCAGCGGCAAAATGAAGTGATAGCCATATTTGACAATATCCCATACCTTCGGACGGTCGGTAATGCCTTTTAAGCCAAGTTTACAGGCCATCAGATGCACATAGAGCATGACCGATACAAAATAGAGCAGCGCCGGTGCGATGGAAATCAGCACGATGTCTTTGTAAGGCGTATTGGTAAACTCAGCCATAATGAACGCGCCTGCGCCCATAATGGGCGGCATGATCTGCCCGCCTGTTGAAGACGAGGCTTCAATACCCGCAGCCTGCTCAGGCTTGTAGCCCAGCTGTTTCATCATCGGAATGGTAAGCGCCCCACCGGCCACAGCGTGGGAAATGCCCGAACCAGAAATCGACCCCATACCTGCCGATGCCATCACACAGGCCTTGGCCGGCCCGCCGCGGTATTTACCAGCGGCCGCGTAAGACAAATCGATCAGGAACTTACCCGCACCCGTTGATTCAAGGAATGCGCCGAACAATACGAACATGAAAACAGCGGTAGCAGCGATGCCGAGCGGTGTGCCATACACACCTTCAGAGGTGAAGATCTGGAAGCGAACAATGCGCTCCAGCGAGAAGCCGCGATTGGCTATGGCGTCGGGCAGCATGTTGCCAAACAAGCCATACAGCACAAATAACAGGCCGATGAGCGCCATCTCCCAGCCGACAGAGCGGCGGGTGGCTTCCAATGTCAGAAATAAGATGCCCGTACCGGCTATCAGATCCGCCGTATCAAGGCCATAGAGCAAATGGTCGATGCCCGCGTAATCGAATGTGAGCGTTTCAATTCCTCCCCATAGCGCCAGTCCGGCAGCGGCAAGGTCCAGCACGCGTCCCAGCTTATAGAAGCGCGAATCGGGGTTGCTCACCAGCGGGAAGCGTAGGAAAATAAGGATCAATATCCAGCTGAGATGGATAGGCCGAAAATAGGTCGAGCCCATATCGCTGGTGACCGCCTGATACAGCTGAAAACCAGACAAGGCAATGGCAATCCACATCATTGCCTGAATAAGGTTACGGTCTAGCGAATGGCGAATCTCGCTATGTGCATCAACAGCTATGGTCATTTCGTCATATCCAATTCGTCAAAGTAGCGCTGCGCACCCGGATGCAAAATGCCACCGGAGAAACGCAATGTATTCTCGGGGGTGGTATAGCGAGCCACACGCGTGACCTCCATCATTTCCTGCATGTGGTCAAACGCGGTTTTGGTTAATTTGTAGGCTTCATCGTCCGACATATCCTGATGCACGATCAGGAAGTTCCATAATGTGGCCGTTTGTACAGGTTCATCCACGCCTTTATACGTTTCGCCGGGAATCTCAAAGGCGGTATAGGCAGGGAAAGCATCGCTGATGGTTGCCATTTCAATGTCGCTGATAGGTATGAGGCGAATATCACGCGTGAGTGCCAGTTCAACTGCCGCAGCCAGTCCGACACCACCTACCATAAACCCTGCATCGATCGTGCCGTTTTTAAGTGCATCGGAGGTTTCAGTATAGCTGAGATACTGCACATCAAAATCATTTTCGGTGATGCCCAGCGTGTTCAGGATGTTCATGGTGGTGATAGCCGTGCCACTGCCCGGCGCACCAATAGACACACGCTTACCACGCAAATCGGATAGGGTTTTGATGGATGAGCTTGCATTGGTAACGGCATGTACCACGTTAGGGTATAGCGCGAACAAGACACGCACCGGCATTTCGCGCGGGAAAATGCCTTTGCCACTGATGGCATCGCGCAGCGCATCGCCCTGACTGATGCCGACTTCGCTCTCATGCTTGGCCACCTGAATAATATTGACCGCAGAGGCGCCGGTTACTTCGGCTTTGATATTAACGTTATCCAGTTCACGCGACCAGATCTGCGCTAACCCCCCGCCAAACGGGTAATACAGGCCACTCGGACTGCCAGTGGCGATGGAGTAGGTATCAGACGCTAAGAGACTGCCAGGCAGGAGCAAAAAGCAGAAAAGCCATACACGCAGCAACATACACACCAACACTTGTTTTTATTATGGGCGCTACTCTACCGAAAAACGCGCTAAATGCAACGAATCAGCGGGGTGCAGTGCAGCATAGCTTAGCGAGAGGAACGTTTTTTGGCAGCACTGCCCGGCTTTTCCTGCTCTTTTTGCAGTTTTTCCAGCTCGTCACGCAGGCGCGCGGCCTCTTCAAACTCCAGATCAGCTGCGGCTTCTAGCATGCGCTGGCGAATGGCGGCCATGTATTCTTCGATATTCGTGCCCGTGAATTCTGGCAAGCCATGGCTTTTAGCCGTGTCTACGGTGACACGGTCTTGTTCATAGGCCGATTCCATAACATCGCTGATTTGCTTGCGCACCGATTCAGGCGTAATGCCATGTTCTTCGTTATAGGCTTTTTGAATGGCGCGGCGGCGTTCGGTTTCTTCGATGGCGGCAGTCAGTGAGTCGGTCATTTTGTCGGCATAGAGTATGACCTTTGAATTTACATTACGCGCGGCACGGCCAATGGTCTGAATGAGTGAGGTCTTGGAGCGTAAGAACCCTTCCTTATCCGCATCCAGAATGGCCATCAGGCCACATTCGGGGATATCCAGCCCCTCACGCAACAAATTCACACCGATCAATACGTCAAACGTGCCAAGCCGGAGGTCGCGTATAATCTCGATGCGTTCTAATGTATCGATGTCCGAATGCAGGTAACGCACTTTGATGCCCGCCTCATCCATATATTCGGTGAGCTGCTCGGCCATTTTCTTGGTCAATGTGGTCACAAGTGTACGCTGGCCGAGTTTCACCTGTTCTTTGGCCTCATGAATCAGATCATCCACCTGCGTTTCGACCGGGCGGATATGGCAAGGCGGATCAATAAGCCCGGTTGGGCGAATCACCTGTTGAGCATATTTACCATCGGTCCAGCCCATTTCGATGCCGCTCGGTGTGGCCGACACGCATACGGTCTGCGGGCGCATCGCATCCCATTCTTCAAATTTCAATGGGCGGTTATCCATGCAGGACGGCAGGCGGAACCCGTGCTCGGCCAGCACTTGCTTGCGCGCGCGGTCACCATTATACATGCCGCGAATTTGCGGCAGGGTTACGTGGCTTTCATCCACAAATAGCAGGGCATCTTTGGGTAGATACTGAAACAGAGTAGGCGGCGGCGCCCCCGGCGGCAGGCCAGTCAGGTGACGGGAATAATTCTCGATGCCTTTGCAGGTGCCGGTCTCTACCATCATTTCCAGATCAAAGGTGGTTCGCTGTTCCAGCCGTTGCGCTTCCAACAGGCGGCCATGCTTGTGATACCAGTCCAGCCGTTCTTTCAGCTCTTTCTTGATGGTGCCAATGGCACGGTCAAGTGTGGGGCGCGGGGTAACATAGTGGCTGTTAGCATAAATGGTGGCGCTGTCTTTTTTACCCAGCTTCTCGCCTGTCAGTGGGTCAAATTCGGTGATGGCCTCGATCTCGTCACCAAAAAGCGACAATCGCCATGCGCGGTCTTCCAGGTGGGCTGGGAAGATATCCATATTATCGCCGCGCACACGGAAGGTGCCGCGCTGAAAATTCTGATCGTTGCGCTTGTATAGCAAATCTACCAGCTTACCAATCAGCTCTTTCTGGGGAATTTCGTCACCGGGCTTTAATTCCAGCGTCATCTCTGAATAGGTTTCAACCGAACCGATACCGTAAATACAGGACACGGACGCCACGCAGATCACATCTTTGCGCTCGAGCATCGCACGGGTGGCAGAGTGGCGCAGGCGGTCAATCTGTTCATTAATCGAAGAGTCTTTCTCGATGAATGTATCGGTACGCGGCACATACGCCTCAGGCTGATAATAATCGTAATAGGATACGAAATACTCCACCGCATTATTGGGGAAGAAGCTTTTCATCTCGCTGTAGAGCTGGGCGGCCAGTGTTTTATTGTGTGCGAGTATGAGTGCGGGGCGTTGCGTGCGCTCGATGACATGCGCCATGGTAAAGGTCTTGCCCGAGCCGGTTACCCCCAGTAGCACCTGATTTTTGTCGCCGTTCTCGACGCCACCTACCAGCTGATCAATCGCACCGGGTTGATCGCCTTTTGGTTCGTAATCGGAAACAATTTTAAGGGGCTCACCCGATTTGCTTTGGCTTGTCATGCATTAGATATAAGCGAAAAAACCTGCAGTGCAACCCGCTTAGGATGCGCCACCAAACAGTCCACCTTGCGCCATCACACGCAAAATGGCAGGGCCTAACACAATCAACATGAAAGCGGGCATCAGCAGCAAAATAAGCGGCAATGTCAAAAGCGTTGGCAAGCGGCCAGCCTTGTTCTCGGCCATCATCAGGCGGGTCTGTCGGTAATCTTCGGAGAGGACGCGCAGCGTATCCGACAGGCTGGTACCAAATTTCTCGGTCTGGATAAGTGCGGCCACTAGCGAACGGAACGGAATGAGATCGGTGCGGTCAGCCAGATTTTGCAGGGCTTGCGTACGGTCATTCAGCAGCGCCAGTTCCAGACGCGTGCGATTCAATTCTTCGGTAATTTCCGAGTGGGCGCGGCCTAATTCTTTACATACACGGCTAAGTGCCGCATCCAGCGCCAGGCCTGATTCCACACATACCAACAGCAAATCCAGCGCATCCGGGAAAGAGCGCTGAAGAATGTTTTTGCGCTTCTGGATGGCATTCTCCAGATATAAATGCGGGCCAAATATGCCCACCACCGTCAGGATAAGGCCAAGCAGCATGTTCAGCAGCTGGTTAAGCCCTTCGCCCCCTGCCATAAAGAACAATATGGCCAGTACCACCATGAAAACAGACACAATGCGCTGGAAGAAAAGATAGAGGATAGGCGCATCAGGGGTGTTTATACCCGCCTGTTGGAAGCGCGGACGCAGTTTCTTTTCAGCATCGGCCACATCAATACCGATACTGCGCAAAATGCCTTCCATACTTTCGGCGCGTTCGGTTTTCTTCTGTTCAAGCGCGGCATTCTCAGCTTTAGGATCAGAGTGATAGCTGGTGCTACCATCTGGCGCAATACGGCCTGCCAAATCTTCGGACACTTTCTTTTTGCGGAAGATGGTCTCCAGAGACAGATAGCCCACCAGCACGACAACGAATACGATAACTGCAATGACAATGCCCATATCAGATCTCAATATCCACCATTTGTCGTACAATGAAAAAGGTCAGCCCTATCAGCCCCATTGCTGCAGCCGCGATAATCTGGCCGCCGGAGGTGCTCCATAACACTTCCACATAGTCAGGCTGAATCAGTAGCAATACCAAAAATACAAAGACGGGCAGCGCGCCAAGCACCCATGCGGTCGCACGGCCCTCTGATGTCATGGCCTTAATTTTCAGGCGCAATTGTTTGCGTTTGCGGATCACGCCAGAGAGATTTTCCATTACTTCCGCGAGGTTACCCCCCGTTTCCTGCTGCACAGAGAGCACGACAATAAAGAAGTGGATGTCTGGCTCGTTGATACGATCACCCATGCGCGTAAGCGCTTCTGTCATGCTGCGCCCCAGCGAGATTTCTTCAGCCACACGCTTAAATTCCGTGCTGACAGGCGGATCCATATTGTCTGCGACCATTTTGAGTGCGGTAGATAGCGGGAAACCAGAGCGCACACTGCGCACAATCATGTCCAGCACATCCGGAAACAGATTCAGGAATTGCTGGTTGCGTTTCTTTACTTTGCCGCGGAAAAATTTGTAAGGCAGGTAATATGCCAGCACCGGTGACAATACCAGCCCAAGCAGGCCGAACATTTGTGTTAGGATCGAAAACAGCACAACCAGCAGGCCGATAAAGACAAACACAATGTTGCCTGCTTGTGCTTGATAGCCTGCTTCACAAATGGCGCGATACAGGCCTTCCATGAATGGCAGCTTGTAAAAGCTAGCAGTCAGGCCGCTTTCATCATTGCGCGCCAGCAGCGAGTCGTTGCTTTTGATCGCTTGCTGCTGTGTGTCCTGATACAGCTTATCGAGCGATTTCTGGGTGTGCGAATTTGGATCATCCGGAACTGCTTTAGGGAACAGAAAAATGAACCCTACATAGCAAAGGATGCCTACACCAATTGCAAAAAGAAATATTTCCATAGATTAGTCGAGCTAGCTATTCAGTCAAAATGCTACATGCTCATGTTTAAACACTCAAGCACGTCTTTCTCTTTACCGAAATATTTCGCTCTTTCCAGCATTTTTGGCCGGATACCGTGACAAATAAACTCACCTTGCAGCTCGCCATTCTCGTCCAGCCCCGTTGCACGGTAGCCAAACAGGGTTTGTGTGCTGATTACACCGCTTTCCAGCCCGACAATCTCTTCAATATGGGTAATGCGGCGACGGCCATCGCGCATGCGCTCCAGCTGCACAATCACCTGCAACGCGCTTGCAATCTGATAACGCAGCGAGGCGATTGGCAGATTCACTGACGACATGCCGACCAGATTTTCAATACGTGACAGGCAGTCACGTGGGTTATTGGAGTGAATGGTTGCCATAGAGCCATCGTGGCCGGTGTTCATGGCAGAGAGCACGTCAATCACCTCGTCACCGCGAATCTCACCGAGAATAATACGGTCAGGGCGCATACGCAGGGCATTCTTCACCAATTGACGTTGGGTGATCTCTCCACGGCCTTCCAGCGAAGGAGGGCGGGTTTCCAGTCGCAACACATGTGGTTGGTGCAGTTGCAGCTCGGCCGCATCTTCAATGGTGATCACACGCTCACCTTCATCAATATGGCCAGAGAGCGCGTTCAGCAATGTGGTTTTACCACTACCCGTACCACCGGATACAATGACATTAAGCCGCACATTGGAGCAAAGCTCCAGGAAGCGGTACATTTGTTCGCTCATGGATTGGTATTCCACATAGGCGCTCAGCGGCATTTTATTGCGCTTAAATTTACGAATCGACACCAACGAGCCATCGAGTGATAGCGGCGGAATAATAGCGTTAAAGCGCGAACCATCTGGCATACGGGCATCCACCATGGGGTTTGCTTCGTCCACACGGCGACCTACACGCGACACAATGCGTTGTATAACACCCAGCAAATGACGCTCATCAAGGAAAGTAATATCGGTCAGATACAGCTTACCTTGCTTCTCAATATAGATACGCTTTGCTGTGTTGATCATGATATCGGAGATATCATTATCCTGCAGCAACGGCTCTATCGGGCCGAAGCCCAGAATTTCGTCAATGGCCTGTTCTTCCAGCAAGCGCAGTTGATGGGCATTCAGTGCGGCGGAAATGCTGGAGAGAATTTCGTGCGCCGCTTCACGCACTTTCTGTTTGCGGTTTTCTTCCGGCAGGGTTTGCAACGTATTGAAATTGATTTTGTCTACCAGCTGCGCCACCAGTTCTTTCTTGGCTTTCTGGAAGTCCGGCGTGTTCAGGTTGCTATCAAGGTATTTTAGCACCTTATTTTCTATCTTACCCGAAGGTTGTTTGAGGCCGCTTTGTTGCGAGGCCTCTACCAACCCGGATTGTTGACCGCCTTGCGGTGTGGCCTGAACTGCATTTTGTTGCTGCTGCTGGTGCTGCGGTGCTACGGCGGGCAGTTGCTCGCCTCCCGTATTTTGTTGGGACTGCTGCGGTTGCTGGGGCGATTGTTGTGCAGGATCAGAATCCTGAGCCGGGGGGTGTTGGGCCTGCTGCGAGGGTTCTGGCGATTGTTGCGTAGGCTGGTTCTCTGGCTGTGACGGATTGGGTTGATTGCCAAAGGGATTTTCGCCAGGAGGTTTTTTACCAAACATACAGCACCTATCAGGTTAAACGTTTCAATAAATTGTTGGGCAACACACTCAGCGGACTATTGCCCGGCTGAAATTTATGCTCTTGCGCTTGTCCATCGGGCACAAGTCCCTGTGCCAGCTCCATAATGTCGCTTGCCAGTTTGGACTTGCCCGTTTCCATGATGGTCTTGCCTTGATTCTCTGCCTCAACGGCTACGCGGATGTCGTTGGCAAGGTAGTGCGAAATGGTTTTGCTGCAGACGCGCTCAAAATCGCGACTATTGACGGCTTCTTTGTATTTGGAACCGCTGCGGTTTATCACCACTTTCACCATTTCCTGATTCAGCCCCATGTCGCGCCATACATTCAATAAGCGCGATGCATGTGTAACTGATTTGAGCCAAAGCTGTGCAACTAGCACGATCGAGTCGGAGTTACTGAAGGCGGCAGAAATCCACGGCGACCAGAAATGCGGCAGATCAAGCACAATAAATTGATAGCGCTCTTTGAGCGAATTAATCAGATCGCGGATTACTTCCGGCTGCAAGGTCGGCATAAAGCGCAGATCGTTAGGAGCAGCAATGACGTGTAGATTTTGACCATAATCGATCACCATGCGCTCAATCAAGGTGCTGTCAATGCCGCGTTCGGGATGTTCAAATAATTCCCGGATGCCGAAAGACGAATCCAGATCCAGATTTTTTGCCGCCATACCGAATTGATAATCCATATCAATCAGTACGGTAGGTTTGTGAAACTCGCTGGCCACGGTAAAGGCGGTATTGCTGGCGACGGTGCTTGAGCCATCGCCTGCAGCAGCGCTCATGAAAGACACCACCTGCGCACCGCTATTGCTTTGTGGGCCGGTGCTCTGGATTAATACTTTGCGAATATCGTCAATATTAACCGGTTTGTCGAAATAATCCGATACGCCCTTATCGATCAAAGCGCGGTAGAATTTGATGTCATTGACTTCGCCAATCATCACCACGCGCGTGCCTGGCTCACAGTAAGATGCGAGCTGATCCAACTGCTCAAGCACCCCTTCTTTGTTGGTGCCAATATCAATGACAATATAGCCGGGACTGTTCTGTGTGTTGCTAATAAAATGCACGGCATCGGCGATGTTACCCACCACGACATTAGCAAATGAGTAACCAACGGCATTGGCAACCTGATTGGCAAAATTACGGCCAGACTCATCTGGCAGAATAACCAAAACTGGGCTTTTTTCTTCCATAGCGCTCCTTATCCCTTCCTTACATATAAAGGGTTAGGCGTACTTATTCAATGGAGATATTCTCGAGCGCTGAATCGCCGATATCGCCCTGTAGCGCGCTGCGGGATGCAGGCGGCTCAAGATAGCGGCCATATGCCTGTACCGCTTTGGTGGCGTCCGGATAATCCATCAGGTTAGGACTTACAAACTGATGTTTGTCGGATACCATCTGCACCATATTGGCGGCATTAGCACATCCATGCGTGATATAGTTTAGATTGTAAGGGTTGTTGTGGCGGTCAATGAAGCGCTGTTCGCAATCACGCGCCAACACGCGTTCATACACGAGTGCCACACTGGCATCGGCTGCGGGCACATACATAGATGGCACGCCATACAGGTCAAGAATCTCCTGCGCCGCGGCACAGTTATTGTCGCCTTCCATACAGTAAAGCTCTGCGCGTGTCGGCTGGTCACGGTTTACCCATTCGGCCAGTTCATCCAAAGCAGGCTGGCTCGCTACGCTGAGATTCACTACTTCAGAGGATACATCGAGCAAACTTTCCGGTGCACCACGTGCATAATATTCTTCTGGCGGAATGGTATCGCATGCGGCGAGAAGAACTAGGCTGAATAAGAGAGCGATCTGTTTCATAATTAATCCGTGATAAATCCTACTGGTCCTTCCAGACTTGGTGCTTCAGCCGCGCGGGCAGCGCCACCAGACAGGGAGGAGAGTGAGCCATAGAACATGCTTTCCATCAGGCTGGCAGGGCGGAAATCATCGGTTGGTAGTTTCACGTCACTGCTGCGCATCGGATTCACAATATAAGGAGTAACGGCCAGAACCAGCTCAGTTTCGTTCCGTTGGTATTGCGTGCTGCGGAACAGCGAGCTGAGGATAGGTATTTCGCTCAATCCGGGAATAGACTCGATGGTTGAGGTCATGTTGTCACGAATTAAACCCGCAATCATGAAGCTTTCGCCCGGCGCTAGCTCGACCGTGGTGTTGGCACGGCGGGTCGATAGCGACGGTGCTACAAATCCATTGATCTCGATGCTGTTTTCGTTGCTGATTTCCGACACTTCAGGCTGTACATGCACACGAATACGATTTTCGCTGAGTACGTAAGGCGTAAATTCAACAGACACACCAAACGGCTTATATTCAACAGTAATGGTTTGTTCGTCCTGCGGCACCGGAATAGGGAACTCGCCACCTGCCAGGAATTGCGCACGCTCACCAGAGAGCGACACCAGATTAGGTTCGGCCAATACTTTGAACAAACCGTCACGCTCCAGCGCTTCGATAGTGCCAGCGATACCGTTGCCCGAAGAATTCAGATATGACAGGCTGCCTGTGCCAAACAGGTCTTGCGTGTCGAGATTGAAGCGATTGAACTGCACCAGACTTTCGCCAGCTTCAACCAGATTAGGCGATAAGATGCCGCCGCCTGTGGCAATCTGGAAAGGCACGCTGCCAGAGGATTTAATGGCCTGCAAACTAACGCCCAGACGCTTTAATGCCGTGCGTTGAATCTCACCCACACGGATACGCAGCATCACTTGCTGCCCAGATACAATACTCATCAGATTGATTATAGGGCTGCGGGCTTCTGCTGCACTGGTAGGTGAAATAGACTCGGTATCTTGTCCATTATTAGGGTCTTGCTTGGTGCGAATGAACTGCTCCGCGATTTCAATGGCGGTGGAGGCCGCCTGCGCGCTGCGCACTTCACCGGTGAGAGCTACTTTTGTGTTTACCATGTCTACACCGATGCGCTCATAGGGCAGGAAGTCGCGCAATGCCTTGCGAATCGCAGGTAGGTCGTAGGTTACATGAACCGTCGCCGAACGGATCAGGCGATTATCGGTGTCAAACAGACGAATGCTGGTTTGACCAAGCGATTTACCAATAACGGATACTTTGTTTTTGCCATGCACATACACATCGGCAACGTCAGGATCGGCTACAATCACCTCCCCCATATCCACAGGCGTGGTAATTAACTCGGAACGGTTGATGGGAACATAAAAGGTTGTTGCGTTGCTCGCTTGTGCGAGGCTGGTGCCAAACACCATCATACACGCAATCACACCACCCACATATTTCAAAACTTGCCGCATATTATATCTGTTCTTTGCGTTGTGCATATTGCCTAATATCCACTAGGACCCCCCGGTGGTCGACTTCGTTGCATCGAGGAACGGAAATCCTGCTCCTGCCGCTTTTCCAAGCCTTCCTCATCTTCCACACTGGTGCCGCGTACTACCGTAACCGGTATATAGGAGCCAGCGTTGGCGGAAGATGTTTGTCCGGGTGTATACCCAGTGGTATCAGAGAGACTACTTTTACGCGTTGCTGCGATATTTTCAAGCGTATCTTCGTCTTCAAGTGAACGCAATGTTAGTGAAAGCTGTCCTACCGAGGATGCCAGCCGGATGCGCTGTGCATCTTCTGGCGTGGTTTGCAGACTAACCGTTGATGGTACAATCACATTGCCTTCCGACGTAACTGAACTGCGCTGGTCTACCGCCAGCACGCGCACATTCGTTAATAAGGTTTCAGTCACCTCTTCGAATGCTTCATCATCGCGCAATTGTTTCAAATCTTCCTGACGCACCCCTTCACGTATTACACGGTGGGTCACCAGAACATCTACCCGGTCGCCCGGGAATACAAAGCCTGCCAGCCCGTCTACCACATTGGTGGAAATGGTCACCATGCGCATGCCCTGTGGCAATGTGCCTGCAATAAAGTTCGGGTCATTGGCGTTAATTACTTTGGTAGCAATAATCGGTTCGCGCGGCTGAAATGCCGAACGCGTAACCTTACCAATCAGCTTTTCACCTTCGTCTACGCCAATGACAAAGCCCGGCACCACCAGATGGCTTGGCCATGGTTGTGTGTCCAGCATGCTTTCATCGATACGTGTGCCAACGGGAATAAAGCTGGAGGCAACATATACATTTACGGTTTGAATGTCTGTTTGCTGTGGCTCTACCACCACGGGAGCAGGTTGAGGCGCGGGTTCAGGCGAGCCTGTGAAACGTAAGACTAAGAAAGCAGCAAGCGCAGCCACTACGATAGCTATTATTAACCCGACCGATCTCATAAGGTATGTTGCGCCTTTGTCTAGCTATTTACCACGTGCCTGCCGCGATGAAGAATTCAAAAATGCATGTTGTGCTTCATGCACAATCTCACTATCACATCTATAAATTTAGGGGGGCTTTCGTCAAGTCATTTAACCCAATTTTTGCACATATATCTCTAACGGACTGAGCTGCGTGGTAATTTTATCAACCGGCGCGAGCGAAGTGTTTACAGTGAATACAAGCGAAAACACGAATATTCACCTATTCTGCAAGATGAAACTTGAATTTCACGCCAATTTACGGCACTAGAGGCAGATGCATGACAAAATTCTCATATTAGATTTCGGTTCGCAGGTCACGCAGCTGATAGCAAGGCGTGTGCGCGAAAATGGTGTGTATTCTGAGATTCACCCATTTAACATGAGCGATCAGGATCTGATTAATTTTAAGCCGAAAGGTATTATTCTTTCGGGCGGGCCGGCCTCCGTGCATGTAGAAGATGCGCCTGCTGTTAATCCTAAAGTGTTTGAGCTGGGTGTGCCGGTGCTTGGCATTTGCTATGGGCAGCAAACCATGTGCGCCGCATTGGGCGGTAATGTGCAGATGGCAGATGAGCGCGAATTTGGCCGCGCCATGATCGAACCGATTGAAGATTCACTATTGTTCCGCGATGTATGGAAAAAAGGCCATTCCTATCAGGTGTGGATGAGCCATGGCGACCGCGTGGAAGCGCTGCCTAACGGATTTAGCGTTATTGCTCGCACTCGTTCAGCGCCATTCGCGGCTATTGCGGATGAATCACGTAAATTTTATGGCGTGCAGTTCCATCCCGAAGTGGTACACACTCCCGATGGCGGCCAGTTACTTAAGAATTTCACCCATTATATCTGTGGCTGCCGTGGCGATTGGACGATGGCATCGTTCCGTAAAGAAGAGATTGAACGCGTGCGCGCGAAGGTGGGATCGGGCCGGGTGCTATGTGCGGTCAGCGGCGGGGTAGACTCGTCGGTAGTAGCAAAACTACTGCATGAGGCCATTGGCGATCAGCTGCTTTGTATTTTTGTCGATACAGGTATGCTCCGCAAAGATGAAGCACAGGAAGTGCGAAAGCGCTTTGAGGATAATTATAATATTCCGCTGACCTTTGTGGATGCGAGTTTATTGTTCCTCGGCCGCTTAAGCGGTGTATCTGATCCTGAGCGCAAACGTAAAATTATTGGTGAGACCTTCATTGAGGTCTTCGACGAAGAGGCTGAGCGTGCAGGCGGCGCAGAATTTCTGGCGCAGGGCACGTTGTATCCTGATGTGGTCGAGTCAGTCTCTGTGCATGGCGGCCCTTCAGCAACGATCAAATCCCACCATAATGTCGGTGGCTTGCCAGAGCGTCTGAATCTGAAACTGGTAGAGCCCGTGCGCGAGCTATTCAAAGACGAAGTGCGATTGCTTGGCATGGAAATGGGCATGCATAATGATTTGGTTGCCCGTCACCCCTTCCCGGGTCCGGGTCTGGGGATTCGTATTCCCGGCGAAATCTCGCAAGAGAAGCTTGATATTCTGCGCAAGGCCGACGCGATATACATCGAAGAGATTCGCCGCGCAGGGCTGTATGATGATATCTGGCAGGCATTTGCTGTGTTATTGCCAGTGCGCACGGTTGGGGTGATGGGCGATGCCCGTACCTACGAATTTGTCTGTGCGCTGCGCGCCGTAACCTCAACGGATGGTATGACCGCGGATTACTACCATTTTAGTCACGAATTCTTGAGCCAAACGGCTAATCGTATTATCAACGAGGTCAAAGGCATCAACCGCGTGGTCTACGACGTGACAAGTAAACCACCAGGAACGATCGAGTGGGAATAAACTATGGCTGACGATGGTCTGATACGCGAAATTGACGAAGCCGTGCGTCAGGAGCAGTGGCAAAAACTGTGGCATAAACATGGCAAACGGTTGCTTACTATTCTGGTGATTGCACTGGCGGTGCTGGTGGGTCTGGTTGCCTGGCAGGAATATAGTGAGAGCCAACAGCGCGAATGGACGGATGTGTTATTGCAGGCGCATCAGGCTATTTTGAGCGATCAGGGCAATGAAGCGGTGCTGCTGCTGGATAAAACGGCAAAAGACGCGCCTCCCAAACTTGCGGCACTGGCGCGTATCTGGTTGGCTAAAAGCTATCTGCTAAATAACGACACCGACATGGCCGTTGCCACATTGCAAACTGCGGTGAGCAACAATGCCGATAAAGAGCTCACCGATTATGCACGGCTGATGCTTGCCCAACTAAATGACAGCGGCCAGCGTGAAGCGAACGCAACCTTCCCGTGGTATGCGCTGGAGCAATCAGCACTGCAAGGCGAACCCGTATCGACCGATGCGCAAACCGCGTTGCCGCCCAGCCTGAACAAACGCCTGCAAGAGCTGGGTGCAGCCCAGAGCCGCTAAGGGGCATTATGGCAAAATATTTCATACCATTACTAACAGCAGCTATCTTGTTAGCCGCATGTTCCGACATGCCCTCCCTGTGGGAAGGCTCCGAGCCGGAAGAGCCTAAATTACCGGGTGAGCGCATTGCTATCATGCCAAAAGAAAATGCGGTGGAAGCAGATGCGAGCCTTGAAGGCAAAAAAGCCTATGTGCCTGATTTTTCGGTTAACAAAGCATGGCCACAGCATGGGGGGCGCGCCGAGAGCCATCGGGGTAATTTTGCCCTTCGCTCAACCGAGGTGGGCGCGCGTGTCACCATTGGCGATGGCAATGGCTGGGAAACCCGTTTAGTGCCAAGCCCGGTGGTGGCGGCAGGGCGTGTGTTTGCTATGGATGCACGCGGTTACGTGTCGGCGCATAAAGCGGGCGATATCTCCACCGTGTTGTGGACATCGGATGTAGCGGTAGAGTTGGACGAGCCGGAATTGCTCGGTGGTGGTCTGGCCTATGATAACGGGCAGCTTTTCATCGCAACGGGTTATGGTAAAGTGTACGCATTGGCGGCCAATGACGGCAGTTTGCGCTGGCAACGCGCGATTAACATTCCGCTGCGTGCCGCCCCGCGTGTGGCTGAGAATAAAGTTTTTATCATCAGCGTAGATAATCAGGCCTTTGCCCTGGATACACTGACCGGTGCCGAAGTGTGGAGTGACCGCGGCATTAACGAAAAGGCGGGCTTTGTTGGCTCGGTCGTGCCGGGTTACGGCGATGGCAAAATCGTCATGGCGTATTCGTCGGGCGAAGTGCGTGCGCTCAATGCGGTCAATGGCGCAGAATTATGGTCGGATATGTTGATTCTACCGCGTCGCACCAGTGCCATTGCGGCACTTAGCGGCATCGATGCGGGCCCATTGGTGCTCAACGGCATCGTGTTTGCGGTTAGTAATACCGGCCTGATGGTGGCCAATGATGGCATTACGGGGCGTAGCATGTGGCAGCAGCAAATTGCGTCGCACTATACACCCTGGGCGCTTGGTGATTCGCTCTACATGCTCACAACCGACAATCAGTTGGTGGCACTGCAAATGGAAGATGGCCGTGTGCGCTGGGTGAGCGACTTGTTTGCTCCGCTCGATGAGGACGAACAGGAAATATTGCGTGTAGCGCCTCCGGTGGCAGCGGGTAATAATCTGCTGGTCAGCACCAATATTGGCCGTATGCTGGTGGTATCGCCGCAGGATGGTTCGGTAAATACGGAGTTTACAATTCCCGAAGATATCGTTACTACGCCGGTGATAGCTAACGGTGTTATGTATCTGCTGGATACAGACGCCACATTATATGCGTTACAATAATCATGTTTACTGTTGCACTTGTAGGCCGTCCGAATGTCGGCAAATCGACCCTGTTTAACCGTCTGACGGGCGAACGCCACGCATTGGTGGATGACACGCCCGGTGTCACGCGGGATCGCCGCGAAGGCACAGCATGGATGGGCGATATTCCGTATAAGGTGATCGACACGGCAGGGCTGGAAGAAGCCGCAGAGAACACGCTTGAACGCCGTATGTTCCAACAAACGCAAGCCGCGTTTGATGACGCGGATTTGTTGCTCATGATTGTGGATATTCGCGCCGGCATCCTGCCGCAGGACGAGTTCTTCGCCGATCTGGTGCGCCAATCGGGCAAGCCGGTGCTGCTGGTGGTCAACAAGGCCGAAGGCAAGCGTGGCGGCGAAGCAGCGATGGAAGCCTATAGTCTGGGTATTGGTGAGCCATTGCCAATTTCGGCGGAACATGGCGAAGGCATAGGTGTGTTGTATGATGCGATTCACGAACATATGCCAGAGGATATCTCGGCAGAAGAAGAGGGGATTCCCGACCTGCAGGTAGCCATTGTGGGGCGCCCGAATGTCGGTAAATCGACTTTCATTAATCAACTGCTTGGCGAAGAGCGCGTGCTCACCGGGCCCGAGGCGGGCATTACGCGTGATAGTATTGCGATTCCGTTCACATGGAAGGGCAAACCGCTCAAG
>PBPD01000088.1 GCA_002725445.1 Rickettsiales bacterium | reverse complement strand
CGCTCACGCATGATATTCTCAAAGGCATGCAGATGTTCGGTTTCCTGCTCGGCCATATGTTTGATGGTATTGTAGCTGGGATCCTTGCGCAATACGGCCATTTGGCCTGCATAAATGCGCTGCGCCCCATATTCTCCTGCGTGATCCACGCGGATCATGCTTTCCAGATCGGAATCAATCGAGCGATCGCCCGGTATTGCGCGTGAAGCGGTAGCTTTAGTCATTGATTCGTCTCCATGCTCCAATATTGACGGCAAGTAGGCCCAACGCAAATAGGGCATTATAACCTGCCATTGATATACCAAATAAGGCAAAGCTTACATCGTTACAAGAGACTAACGGGCTATTCATAATGGCAGCGCGCAAGTCTTCCAGTGATTGCGCATTGCCTGCTCCAGCAGCACCACAGGCGCTTGTGCCTTCTACAATGCCTTGCTCGACCCCTACATGATAAATGGCAATGCCTGTCTCTGCGAGTAACAGCAGAACAATACTTGCAAACAGCAATTTAACCAGTGGCTTACGGTGGCGTGCCACGAGCAAGATAAGCCCAAGTGCGATGATGATGGCATACGGTATGCGCTGTAAAATACATAAATGGCACGGATGCAACCCAAAGCCATATTGGCTGATAAGTGCGCCGAGCAATGCCAATGCTGTAGCCAACACATTGAAAAGGGCCAAATGCACGATAGAGATGCGTGAAAAAATGCTCATATACTATAATGTAGGATGTGAATATGCGTATCGCAAGCGTTACACTATTGACGAAGCGCGCAACATGCCTATGATGTCGCCTTGCTTACGATGCCTCGGTGGCGGAATTGGTAGACGCGCCGGATTCAAAATCCGGTTCCTTCACGGGAGTGTCGGTTCGAGTCCGACCCGAGGTACCATCTTAGGATGTGTGATAAAAAGAAATTGAAAAGGCGGTTTTCCCACCTGAATATGCACACATGAATCAGCCCATAGAAAATACAGAAAATTATGTGCCTAAACAGCGATCAAAGCTGGCTAAGGTCTATGTGCTGCTGCTCGATAATGACGATAAAATCATTAAATTGTTAGAAAATGTGCTGCGCGCGCTAGGTTTTGAAACCATTTTTACCGCGCGTGACGGGTATGAAGGAGTAAAGATTCTCCGCGAACAATCAATTGATCTGGTGATCACTGATTGGGACCTTCAGCCTATTCGGCAATATCCGGAAGGGGTAAGTAAAGACAAAGTGATAAGCACGGAATGGGGCGATTTCCCCCCCAATAATGGTGCTAGTTTTGTACATAGTTTGCGTCATTCGCCTACCTCTCCGCATCCGTTTGTGCCCGTAATCATGATCACGGGGCCCACGCTCAGCAATAATATTCGATATGCGCGCGACGCGGGGGTAAATGAAATTCTGATGAAACCCGTCGATGCGCGCAATTTGTGCCGTCGCATCATTGAAATTGTTGATAATCCCCGTGCGTTTATTACCAGTGATAATTACAAAGGGCCCGACCGTCGCCGCCGCGAAGCAGCGTGGGACAAAGAAGAGCGCAGAAAGCTGGAAGTAAAAGTGATAAAGTATGATGGCTAAGAGAGGCTAGTATGGCAGACAGCAAATCGAACCCCATGGCAGGAAAAGGCGAGGTGAAGGCTATTCGTCCGCCTAATAAGCTTAAAGATAAGCTGGGCAAAGGCGTGAACGTGAAAGACCTGCTGACAGAAGAGCGTATTCAGCAGTCACAGGCGTTGCTGGATGAGGCATCGGCAAACTTCTTCGAAGAAAATGCTGAAGATATTAAAGCGATTCATCAAGCGGCGACCCAGTTGCTTGCGAATGCCGGCGATGAGGCGGCATTGAGTGAAGTACGCTTGCGTGCACATAGCATCCGTGGGCAGTCTGAGGCGTTGGGCTATGCCATGGTTGCACGCCTGCTGAATTCATTGCATCTCTTTTGTAAAGATCACTACCGCCCCGTACCTGAGCATGCGCTTGTGGTACATAAACACGCCGAAGCCCTGAAAGTAGCATTTGGTGAGCAAATGCAGGGTGAGGGAGGTATTTTAGGCGAAGAACTGGTGAATAGCCTGAGAAAGCTGGTGCTTAAGTTTAGTTAAACGCGTCCTGACAGAATGCGACTTTTTCTTCCAGCGTATGCAAATTTTGCAGATGTGCGTCGATCTTGTGTGTGCGTTCGAGCAAACCGGTCTGATTAGCAATTTGTATCGAAATACCAGGCCGCGCATTTAACTCCAGCAACATCGGGCCTTTGTCTTTATCCAACACCAGATCCACTCCCAGATAGCCAAGGCCGGTGACGTCATAGAAGGTGGCGGCCATTTCCAGCATGTTGCGCCAATGTGGAATCGTATGCCCCATGAGCGACTGGCGCGTTTCAGGGTGGTGGGTCACATATTTATTGAATTGCACCGCCGAATGCGTCACGCCGTCAGCCATGGTGACACCTACACCCAGCCCGCCTTTATGCAGGTTCGCTTTGCCCTCGGATGCACGTGTAGGCAGGCGCAGCATAGCCATGGCAGGCACGCCACGATACACAATAATGCGTACATCCGGCACGCCCTGATAGGTGATATTGTCAAACACAGGGTCAAATTTGACAGCGTATTCCACAATTGCCTTATCAGCCACGCCACCCAGTGAATACATGCCGCTTAGAATATTGCTGACATGATAGCGCATATCGGCATGCGAAATGATAGTGCCGTTGGATTTCACAAAGCCACTATCCACAATATCGCGTACGACAATGATGCCTCCTCCTCCACTGCCTTGGGCAGGTTTGAGGGCAAATTCTTTGTGTGGGGCGGCCAGTTCGGCGATATGCTTCGCCTGACTTTGGAACTCTATCACACCGTAAAGCTCGGGCACCTGAATGCCTGCGTCTTCTGCTAATTGCTTGGTTTGCAATTTATCGTCTACTAACGGATACAGGCGACGTTTATTATTCGGAAAAATATAGTCGCTGTTGCGGGCATTGATGCCCATCACAGAAAATTTAGACAGGTATGATCCCAGCATAACCTAGCCTTTATTCAGCTCTTTAGCGGAACGCTTGAGTGCCTGAAAACGCATATATTCGGTGAGTTTATAGCCGGTGTAGCGCCCCAGCAGCAGATTAAGCGCAAGTACTACCAGCAGTAATTCAGGGAACGCAAAGACCAGATGATTCACCAGCTCCATATTCATCGCGAAATAGCCAATGACTGCGGCAACCAGACTGCCAATACCAATGATCACGGCGTCTTTGGGGCCGACTTCTTCCCAGATAAGCGACATGCGCTCGATCGTCATGGTGAGAATGACAATCGGGAACAAGGCAATAGACAGTCCGATGGAATAGCCCATTTCATTGGTGATAACGGCCATAAAGCCAAGCAAGATCACTACAATAGTCAGCACCGCCGCCAGCCGTGGTACCAGCAATAGCTGTAACCGGTCGAAATAGCTGCGGATAAATAACCCCAGTGCCACAATAATGGTGAAAAGCAAAATACCGGAGGTGAGCCCGGTTTCGCGGAAAGAAAGCGCAATTAATACCGGCATGAATGTGCCGAAGGTTTTCACCCCGATGACCTGACGCAGGAATGCAATCACCAGCCCGCCAATCGGAATAAGCATGAGTACGCGGAACACCAGCTGTGTGTCGAGTGGCAGATTGAAGAAGGAGAAGGTCAGGAACAAATCCGCCACTTGTCCGCTTTTCCAGATAGCGCGGGTGAGGGCGTTATTGGTGTTCTTTTTAACCGAGATATTAGCATCTGCCCGACCATTTTTGTCTGCCAGCAATGCATCTCCGCCGTACCACCATGGCAGATATTGCTGTTTCAGATCAAAGCTCAGATCATAGGGGTCGATCGCACGCCATTTTTTGTTGATATACACTTCCAGCCAATCGACAAACTGTGCCTGCCGCTGGTCATGCATCAGCGAAATCCCATGCACGGTGCGCACGGGAATATCACGCATTTCCATTAGCCAGCGTGCCAACTGAATGGTGGTGACGGGCTCATTTACCGAATTACGAATAATCTCGATACGATCGTCTTTATCATTCTGTACCAGCCGTAGCACTTCACGCACAAAAGTGGTGTCGCTGGCCGATTTATTCTCTGCTTCTTCTACCAATGCATTGAGCGAAAGCAATAACGGGCTTTCTTCTTCCTCATTATCCAGCAGGTCAGTGAGTTCGCTTGGCTCATTGCTGTCTGGTTTTTGCTGTGTGCTGGAAGCGGGGGAGTCGAGTTGGTAGATGATCGCGCGGTAAAATAGTGTTTCTTTCTCGTCCACCTTACGCCGTGAGAAGGATACGATGCGTTCGCCGTTACGCTCGCGTATTTCGCTACCAAACCCGCTGGCAACAATATTTTCATCTACAATGACATAGTTGGACGAGGCGGCCGGCAGTTTCATGTCGACCTGCATGGCTTTGTCGCGGCTGCGGCGACTAGGCGGCTGCACTTCGAGCCGTGCTTCTACATACCAGCTCGTATAGGTTTTGGTGGGAGTGAGCGGAAATTCCAGCTCTTGCCATTTATAATAAAAAACGCCCAGCCCGACAGCGGCGAGGAGCAGTGCTAGCAGAAAAACCTGGAGATTACGTGCATTCATTCAGTCGTTTCAGTCTCACAATGCGGTTTGCTAGTAAAGGTTTTTGATGGATCAACGGCCAGATTGCCATGTTCCATCATGTTACGTCCTACTAGCACCGGATAAATGAATCCTTCGCGATTGGCAAGATTTACTTCTTCATCAATGACCTGCTCGCCAATACAAAAATGCATGGTAATGACCGGGCGGCGAATAGTACCCTCACCGCCTTTGCGCTTAATACGCACCCAACGCGCGATTTCACGCTCGAGGGTTTTGATATTGCCATCCGCGTCTTCTACGCTAAATACCACGATCTCTTTATCGTCGTCTTTGCGGATATCCAGAATGTCTGCATCGATGGAAGAGGTTTTAGCCCCTGTATCCATTTTTGCTTTCAACACCACATCGACATTGCTGACCTGCACTTTTTCTACATATCCAACAAGAATAGGTTTAGCAGGGGAGGCGGCGTGCGCGCTAAACGTAGCGGCACTTAATAGCAGTAAACTGGCAATAAAGGTAATTGGCCGATAAATCATAATTGTCCTTATTATAGTTACGCAGCGATATCTGCGGGATCAGTTTGTTTCAGCTGCTCTACCACAGCATCGCTGATTTGTGGTGGGCGCTGTGTATAGATATTGTCGCGCCAGCCATTGTCAATCAACACATCGCCGCCGCTTAGCGCCATTGCTTTTTCTACCGGCAAAGCCGACAGGTTGGCAACCACATTGCCCAGCGCTTCCAGCGAGATAAATTCTTTCACTTGCTGAAATTCAAGCAATTTGTTGATGGCGTCTGCTTCGCTCAGATTATCCTTCTCCTGAAAATCTTTCACTTGCTGGCGCGCCAGTGGCGTGTCGACAAAGCCAGGGCTTACGGAGAATACGCGAATCTGTTTATCGTGCAGATCGACTGCCGCTTGACGGGTAAACTGGATGGCGCCGCCCTTGGCTGTGCAATAGGCCGACTTATCGGGCGAACCAACATGGCCGTTTACCGACGCGATATTAATGATCGTGCCACCTTCAGGCATCAAATCAATCGCATATTTTGTGGCATAAAAGATGGCGAATAGATTGGTTTTTAGCACGGCTTCCCACTGGTCAATTGGAAAGTCGGGTAGGGGGTGTTTGCGCTGAATGCCTGCATTATTGACCAGAATATCCAGCCCACCAAACCGGTCTTTAGCCATTTTCATCATGGCTTCAACGTCCGCAGGGTTAGTCACATCCGCCTTGGCATATAGTACTTCTACGCCATAGGTCGATTCGATATCCTGTTTGATGTCTGACACCTCCGCAGCATCGCGAATGTCATTGAGAATGATGTTGGCGCCGCGTGCAGCCAGCGCTTTGGCCAATTCTAGACCTATACCGCCACCAGAGCCGGTGACCAATGCCGATTTTCCTTGAAGGGTAGCCATAACATACCTCTAGTTTTGTGGCACGATGTAGGCATAGAGTCGGCTAAAAGTCAATCTGTGCCTGCCTGCGGTTTTACAAGATAAATTTGTCCAGATTGGTGGTTTTGGCCATTTCGCCTATCTGTTTCTGCACATAGGCGGCATCAATTGATAGCGTGGTATCGTTCGGCTTGTCCGGTGCATCGTAAGAGATATCCTCCATCAGCTTTTCCATGATGGTATGCAGGCGACGCGCGCCGATATTTTCTACTTCGCGATTAAAGCGCGTGGCCAGTGCAGCCAGCTCTTTCACCCCTTCATCGGTGAAATCGACGGTGACCTGCTCGGTTCCCATCAATGCGACATATTGCTTCACCAGGCTTGCTTCCGGCTCGGTCAGAATACGCAGCATATCTTCCTCGCTCAACGCGGAGAGTTCTACGCGGATCGGCAAGCGGCCTTGCAACTCAGGCAGTAAGTCGGCGGGTTTAGCCATATGGAATGCGCCAGAGGCGATAAAGAGAATATGATCGGTTTTGATCGGGCCGTATTTGGTGGGTACAACGGTGCCTTCCAGCAGAGGCAGCAAATCGCGCTGCACGCCTTCGCGGCTCACCTCGCCGCCTCGCCCATCCTGACGTGCGGCCACTTTGTCGATCTCGTCGATGAATACAATACCGTTATTTTCCACTGATTTCACCGCATCTTTGATAATGCGGTCTTCATCCACCAGCTTGTCTGCTTCTTCGCGAACTAATATGGTGTGACTCTCTTCCACTCGCATGCGCTTGGTTTTGGTGCGTCCGCCTAGTGCTTTGCCGAGAATGTCATTCAAATTAATCACGCCCATCGAGCTGCCCGGCATGCCTGGAATGTCGAAGCTGGACATGCCGCCATCACCCGAATCGGCAACTTCGATTTCGATTTCTTTGTCATCCAGTTCGCCATTGCGCAGCTTCTCGCGGAATTTACGACGGGTTTCTTCGCTTGAGCTATCGCCTACCAATGCGTCCAGCACACGCTCTTCAGCCGCAAGTTCCGCTTTGGCCTGCACTTCTTTATGCATTTGTTCGCGCACCATATTGATGGCCAGTTCGCATAAATCGCGGATGATTGATTCAACATCGCGGCCCACATAGCCCACTTCGGTAAACTTAGTGGCTTCTACCTTCACAAAAGGCGCGTTAGCCAGCTTGGCCAATCGGCGCGCAATTTCGGTTTTGCCGACACCTGTCGGGCCAATCATCAGAATATTCTTGGGCAAGATTTCTTCGCGCAGTGCTTCATCTTCCACCGACTGGCGGCGCCAGCGATTGCGCAGTGCAATCGATACGGCGCGCTTGGCGTCTTTCTGGCCAATGATAAAACGGTCTAATTCTGCTACGATTTCGCGTGGGGTAAGTTCTGTCATGCGCCTTATCTAGGCCTTGTTAGGTAAAGTTTCAACGGTCAGGTTGTGATTTGTGTAAACACAAATATCGCCTGCAATCTTCATGGCCTTGCGTGCAACGTCTTCTGCGTCAAGCCCGTCAATGTCGTAGAGTGCGCGCGCTGCCGACAGGGCATAATTGCCGCCTGATCCGATGCCGATCAGCCCATCCTCTGGTTCCAGCACATCGCCGTTGCCGGTCAGCACGAGAGAAGTGGTTTCATCTGCCACCGCCATCATCGCTTCCAGACGGCGCAAGTAACGATCGGTACGCCAGTCTTTTGCCAGTTCAACGCAGGCGCGGGTCAGTTGGCCGGGATGCTTATCCAGTTTTTGCTCCAGTCGTTCAAACAGCGTAAACGCATCGGCCGTTGCCCCTGCAAAGCCCGCAATGATCGAGCCGTCGGCCAGTTGGCGCACCTTGCGTGCGCTGCCTTTCATCACCGTATGGCCAATACTCACCTGACCATCACCCGCGATCACGACCTTATCGCCTTTACGCACCGCCAGAATGGTAGTGCCATGCCATGTCGTATCAGTCATTTTCATTTCCCCATATACTGCCGCCGGAATCGCTGGGAGAACCCCAGATGGTGGAGCGCCCGGCGCAATTGCCATAAAACTCACAGCTTTCTGGTGCGCGTTGCCCGCTGTTATTGCAGGTGTTATAGAAGCCGCACCACCAGGATTCTTGCTCCTTGGCTTTCTTTTCGGCCTTGGATTCGGGTACAAGCGTGCAGCCAGTGACGAATAAAGCGCTCAGCAGAACTATTACAATATGTCTCAGCATAGCGTTTAATGTCGTTACAATGGTGTGAATTGCAAGGGTTTTATTTGACATTTCGCGCTCAAAAGCCCAAAAGAAGCCAAAAGGAGAGCTGGCATGCGCACTGGCAAAATTGAACGTAATACCCACGAGACCAAAATATCGGTGGAAGTGAATCTTGATGGCACGGGCACGTATGACGTGAGCACCGGCATCGGATTTCTGGATCATATGCTAGAGCAGTTGTCGCGTCATAGCCTGATGGACATTACGGCCAAGGCGGAAGGTGATCTGCATATCGATTTTCACCACACAACCGAAGATGTCGGCATTGCGTTAGGGCAGGCATTTCTGGAAGCGTTGGGCGATCGTCGTGGTATTCGCCGTTTTGGGGAGGCGCTCTCTCCCATGGACGAAACTCTAAGCCGTGTGGTGCTGGATCTGTCGGGTCGTCCTTATTTCGTGTGGAACGTAGAATTTACCAAACCCAAGCTGGGCGATATGGATACGGAATTGTTCCGCGAGTGGTTTCAGGCCTTTGCCACCAATGCAGGCATGACATTGCATGTTGAGAATCTCTACGGCATCAATAACCACCATATTGTTGAGTCGTGCTATAAAGGATTAGCGCGCGCCATTCGCATGGCGATCGAGATTGATCCGCGCAAAGCGGACGCGATTCCATCCACTAAAGGACAGCTGGGAGGCTAAGGGTGTTTTTCTGGCGGTCACAGCCGACCCACCTCAAAATCTTCACCGCGCATGTGGATGAATCACAGGGGCTGCACGACCCTGTGTTTGTGCGCGAAGGCTTCAATTGGTGGGCGTTTTTGTTCACCGGCATCTGGCTGTTAGTCAAAGGATTATGGCTGGGATTTCTGGCCTTTGTGCTGATTGATGTGGCAATGTATTTTATGGTGCGCGAGTTGGATTTATCTCCGGCGGTGGCCGTAGTAGGGCGCATTGCTGTGCAAGTGTGGTTTGGCTTTGAGGGCAACGAATTTGTGCGCAACAAGCTGGAGCGCAAGGGCTATGTGTTGCAAGACATTGTGGCAAGCGATAGCGAAGCCAGTGCCGAGTTGCGCTTTTTTGATCGCCATGCCGAACTGTTGGATGCAAAAACCGTATGACTATCGCGATTATTGACTGTGGATCAGGCAATTTACATTCAGTCACCAAAGCACTGGATGTGGCCGCTAGCGCGCTTAACAAGCGTGTTATTCTCACCACTGACACGGCCGATGTGCGTAGCGCAAGCCATGTGGTGTTGCCGGGTGTAGGGGCATTTGGCGATTGTATGGCGGGGCTGCATGCGCTGGATGGCATACGTGAGGTGCTCGAAGAAGAAGTGCACCAGAACGGTAAGCCTTTTTTGGGCATTTGCGTAGGTATGCAGATGTTGTTTGAAAAAGGCATGGAGCATGGCGAACATGCAGGGCTTGGCTGGTTGAAGGGCACCGTTTCGGCGATGCAATTGCCCGAGCGCGCCAAAGTGCCGCATATGGGGTGGAACAACCTGCAGATAAAGCAGAAAGAGCACCCGCTGTTCAAAGCTATTGCCGAAGGTGAGCATGTCTATTTTGTGCATAGCTATCACGCCACGGGTACGGACGCGGCAGACATGCTGGCCACCACTGATTATTACGGCGAGCTTTGTGCGTGCATTGGAAAAAACAATATGTTAGGAACGCAATTCCATCCGGAGAAGAGCGGTAAAATCGGTTTGCAGTTATTGCAAAATTTTTGTGCGATGTAGTGAATGGCCATTAGTGTAGAAGCAATAGAAGAACTCAACGGCTCCGACCTGGCAGATTTATGCCAGGCGACGGAAGATGCGATTCAGGATGGCATTGGTTTCAACTGGGTTAGCCCTCCCGTACGCGAAACGTTAGAAGCCTATTGGAAGGGCGTAATGGTCGTGCCGGAGCGCAAATTATTCGTAGGCCGTCTGGATGGCACGCTCTGCGCGTCGGTGCAGTTGGTGCGCCCATCACGCAGCAAGGAAACGTCGGCCTTTGCTGCCACGCTTGAATCGCACTTCGTAGCGCCGTGGGCACGTGGGCATGGGCTTGCAAAAGCCTTGTTGGAATTTGCCGAGCGTGAAGCGGCCAAAGCTGGCTTCTCGTTATTGAAATTATCGGTGCGCGCCACCCAGACTCAGGCCATCACGCTCTACCGTGAATGTGGCTATGTAGAGTGGGGTGTGTTGCCGCATTATGAATTTGTAAATGCCAGCATGGTCTCAGGGCATTTCTTTTATAAACAACTCAAACCTGTAACCAACCTGTTTTGATATGAAGATTTATCCTGCGATTGATTTGAAAGATGGCGCGTGTGTGCGTTTGCTGCGCGGCAATATGGAGCAAGCCACGGTGTTTAACGAGAGCCCGCAAGCGCAGGCTCAGCAATTTGGCGAACAAGGCTTTGGGCAGTTGCATCTGGTTGATTTGAACGGTGCGTTCGAAGGACGCGCAGTCAATGAAGATGCAGTGAAAGCCGTGCTGGACGTAACCGACGTGCCGGTGCAGCTGGGCGGTGGCATCCGCACTATGGCCGATGTAGAGCGCTGGCTGGACGCAGGCATTAGCCGTGTGATTATTGGCACGCAAGCCGTACGCGAGCCGGCATTTGTGAAAGCAGCATGCAAGGCATTTCCGGGGCAGATTGCCGTAGGCATCGATGCAAAAGGTGGTATGGTGGCCGTAGAAGGTTGGGGCGAAGTGACCGACAAGCCTGCGGTAGAGCTAGCCATGGAATATGAAGATGCGGGCGTTGCCGTCATTATCTATACCGACATCAACCGCGATGGCGCGATGCAGGGGCCCAACATTCCTGAAACAGTGGCACTGGCAGAAAAAATCTCTACGCCGGTGATTTGTTCGGGCGGGGTATCGTCGCTGAACGACCTGATCTCGCTGAAAGCCTTTGCCAATAAAGGCATTGATGGGGCCATTGTGGGACGCGCTTTTTATGATGGCGCAATTGACCCTGCCGAGGCGATTCGCCGCATAGGTAATTAATGCTGAAAAAACGCATCATTCCCTGTCTGGATGTGAAAGATGGACGCGTTGTAAAAGGCGTGAACTTCGTCGAGCTGCGCGATGCGGGTGACCCGGTGGAACAGGCGCAGCTTTATAATGAGCAAGGCGCAGACGAGCTTTGTTTTCTGGACATTACCGCTAGCCATGAAGACCGTGACACTATTTTTGACGTAGTGAGTCGCGTGGCAGAAACCTGTTTCATGCCGCTGACGGTGGGTGGCGGCGTGCGCAAGTTGGAAGATGTGCGAAAATTATTGTTGGCAGGCGCTGACAAAGTGTCGATCAATACCGCCGCGGTGCATAATCCGGAATTTGTACGCGAAGCGGCCAACAAGTTTGGCAATCAATGTATTGTTGTCGCCATCGACGCAAAGGCAGTGGATGATCATTTCGAGATATTTACCCATGGCGGCCGCAACCCGACAGGCATCAACGCGGTGGAATGGGCGCAGCGCATGGCAGAATATGGCGCAGGCGAGCTGCTGGTTACCTCGATGGACCGGGATGGTACAGGTATCGGGTTTGACGTGCCGCTAACGCGTGCGATTAGCGATGCCGTGAATGTGCCGGTGATTGCGTCAGGGGGAGTAGGCGAGTTGGAGCATTTTGCGGAAGGGTTCAAGGATGGTCATGCCGATGCCTGTTTGGCAGCGAGTGTGTTCCATTATGGAAAATTTACTATTCAGCAGGTTAAACATGCGCTAGATGAAAAAGGGGTAGCGGTACGTATATGAGCAATACAGATTTAGTCATCGATACATTATTTGAAACGATCCACGAGCGCCGCAAAGGTGACCCAAGCGACTCGTACGTTGCCAAGCTGACCAAAAAAGGTCGAAAAAAGATGGCGCAGAAAATTGCCGAGGAAGGCAGTGAAGTCGCCATTGCAGCCGTGGCTGAAGGCAATGAACAAATAGTTTCCGAATCAGCAGATTTACTGTTTCATCTCATGGTGTTATGGGCTGATGCAGGCATTAATCCCAGCGAGGTGTTCAAAGAACTGGAACAGCGCAAGGGCGTGTCAGGTATTACCGAAAAAGCCAATAGAAAGGACGCATCATGAGTCAGGCTAATCAAGAATCCCTCGATGTCATCTTTAACGACGCCCGCACCTATAATGGCTGGCAGGACAAACCCGTAAGCGATGCATTGTTGAAGCAAGCCTATGACCTGGCAAAAATGGCGCCAACCAGTGCCAATTGTCAGCCTATGCGCGTTATTTTCCTGAGTTCGGACGAGGCAAAAGCCAAGTTGAAGCCGGCGCTAGCCGAAGGTAATGTCGATAAAACGATGGCCGCACCTGTGGTGGCTATTATCGCGCATGACATGGAGTTCTACGAGCGTCTGCCAAAGTATTTTCCGCATA
This sequence comes from Rickettsiales bacterium, assembly GCA_002725445.1. Classification (GTDB taxonomy): domain Bacteria; phylum Pseudomonadota; class Alphaproteobacteria; order Rickettsiales; family UBA3002. The sequence goes on along the minus strand of PBPD01000088.1, from coordinate 5,510 downwards.
CCGATGCGAAAAGCTGGTTTGTGGGCAATGACGAACTGATTCGTGAAACCGCGTTCCGTAATGGCTCGCTGCAAGGCGCTTATTTTATGCTGGCCGCGCGTGCTGTCGGGCTTGATTGTGGGCCTATGTCGGGCTTTGACACGGACAAGGTGAACGAAACCTTCTTCAAAGGAACAAGCTATAAGGCAAACTTCCTGTGTAACTTGGGCTATGGCGATGAGAGCAGTTTGTTTCCTCGCGCGCCGCGCCCTGATTTTGATGAGTGCTGCGAGATTCAATAATGAGCTACGATAGCGATAATATATTTGCCAAGATTATCCGCGGAGATATCCCGTGCGATAAAGTCTATGAGGATGAGTCCGTGTTGGCGTTTAATGATATTTCGCCCGCTGCGCCGACCCATATTCTGGTGATCCCTAAAAGCAGCTATATGTCGTTTGATGATTTTGCACGGCAGGCTGGAGCCGAAGAAGTGAGCAACTTTTTTACTACCGTGCAAACCATTGCCGATAAGGCAGGCTTGTCAGGCAGCGGGTATCGTTTGATCACGAACCATGGCAGTGATGCTAGCCAAAGTGTGCCGCATTTTCATGTGCATATTTTGGGTGGTAAGCCGTTGGGTGGCCTCATTCCGGGTGACGAATCGGCCCGCTAATTACGTTGTCGGTGCGCTTGGGTAAATGCCCGCCTGCTGCAGCAGGTTGCAGACTTCATTGAGTGGTAGTCCTACTACATTGCTATACGAGCCATTAATGGCGGGTATAAAGCGCTGCGCGCTGCCCTGAATGGCATAGCCTCCTGCTTTGCCATCCCACTCACCCGATGCCATATACTGGTCAATGTCATCCTCGTTGAGCAGGCGAAATTTCACGACCGTCTGCACCACACGGCACAGACGTTTGCCCTTTTCAGGCAGATACAGGCTAACGCCGCTATAGGTGTGATGCCGTCGTCCAGACAGCAGGCGCAAACAGGCGCGGGCAGTGGCTTCATCTTCTGCTTTGGGCAGAATGCGACGGCCACAGGCCACCGCCGTGTCAGCGGCCAATACTACGGAATCCGGGTGCAGGGCAGCCACTTTGGCGCATTTGCCATCGGCTACGCGCGCCACATAGTCGCGCGGGCGTTCGCCCTTATGTTCGGTCTCGTCAATATCAGCGGGTATCACCTCGTCTGGCACGATACCAACAGACGCAAGCAATTGCCGCCTGCGGGGCGACGCAGACGCTAATATGAAATGGGCAGCCATACAGTGTTTATTTATGACGGAACTTAATGCGGCCTTTGGTAAGGTCATACGGTGTCATTTCCACCGTCACCTTATCGCCTGCCAATACACGAATGCGGTTTTTGCGCATCTTGCCGGAGGTGTGTGCCAATACCTCGTGACCATTTTCCAGTTTTACCCGGAACATGGCATTCGGCAGGAGCTCTTCCACCACGCCTTCAAATTCAATCAGATCTTCTTTAGCCATAAACCTACTTTATGTGTAATACGCAAATGAGGGTAAATAACCGCCGAGCGGTGTCGAAATCAAGCGTTATTTTCTCTTCGAGCAAGGATTTAAGCAATTCCGAGCCTTCATTATGGACTCCACGGCGTGCCATATCGAGTGCTTCGATTTTGTGCGGACTGGCATGTTTGATCGCCTCGTAATAGCTTTCGCAGATCATAAAATAGTCTTTTATTACCCCGCGAAACGGCGCTAGCGCTACAATCACATCATAGGGTTCGCTTGTCGTCTCGCTGCTTATTTGCAATGTCAGCCGATTGTCGCGCACACTAATAAACAGCTGGTAAGGCCCTGCATCCAGCTCCGCAGGCGCAAAGCTATTTTCTTCGACCAAATCGTGAATGGCCACACGCCTTTCATGCTCTACTTCGGGCGTGCGGCGGATGATACTGGCATCATCCAGCGTGACTTCGCTGATATATTCGTGTGCACTCATGGCCTTATCATGCGGCATTTGTTGCACTGCCGCAAGTGCCAGATGCAGTGCTGTTATTGATTATCCTGCATGCGTAGCCGTACTGACAATGCGTGCGCACCTAAGCCTTCGCTGTCTGCCAGATTGGCGGCATGGGTGCCAATGGCATGCAATCCTTCGCGGCTGCAGCCAATAATCGAGGTGCGTTTGACGAAGTCGTTCACGGAAAGGCCGGATGAAAAACGCGCCGTGCGCGAGGTGGGCAACACATGCGATGGCCCTGCCACATAATCGCCGACGGCCTCAGGTGTATAGCGCCCCATGAAAATAGCCCCTGCATTATGGATATGGTCGAACAATGCCTCAGGGTCTTCTACTGCCAGTTCCAGATGCTCAGGGGCAATCTCATCGATAACAGGCACAGCATCCAGCAGTTTTTCCACTACGAAAATGCCGCCATTCTTCTCCCACGACTCACGGGCGATGGCCTCGCGATCCAGCTCACCCAGCAAATCTTCCACCGCTTCAATGACGGCATCGGCAAATGCATCATCATCGGTGATCAGCACCGATTGCGCCATAGCATCATGTTCGGCCTGTGAAAGCAGGTCTGCGGCTATCCAGCGCGGGTCATTCTGGTTGTCGGCCACCACCATGATCTCGGAAGGCCCTGCAATCATATCAATGCCTACCTTGCCGAATACCTGACGTTTTGCTTCGGCTACATAGGCATTGCCTGGGCCTACAATCAGATGTACCGGCTTGAGCGATTGGGTGCCATAGGCCAGTGCGGCCACGGCCTGCGCACCACCGATTGTATAAATCTCATCGACACCGGCAATTTCGGCGGCCACCAGCACGGCTGGGTTTATCTCATTGTCGGGCGTAGGCACGACCATAGCAATGCGCTCGCAGCCTGCGACTTTGGCGGGAATTGCATTCATCAGCACCGAGCTGGGATAGCTTGCCCGTCCACCCGGCACATACAGCCCTACCTCGCGGATAGGCGTCCATCGCCATCCAAGATTCACCCCTTCCGTGTCGTCAAAGCTGTGGGAAGAAGGAAATTGCTGTTGGTGATAGGCTTCAATACGTTTCGCCGCTTCTGTCAGAGCGGTTTTTACCTCGTCTGGGCAGGCCGCGCGTGCTTCTGCCTTGCGTTTGTCGTCTACCACCATGCTGCTGGGCGTAAGGGTGACGTGATCAAATTTCTCCGTATAGCGGAATAGAGCCGCATCGCCATGCTCGCGCACATCATCAATGATGTCGCGCACAGTTTTGCTTACATCGGCTTCTTCTTCGTCGCGCAAATGCAGAAATTGCTTAAATTGCGCTTCAAACGCGTCGTCATTCAGATAGAGTTTAGTTGGCATGGCTTTGCACCGCTTGTGTAAATCGTTCTACCATATCAGGTAGTTGCGCGCCGCGCGTTTTAAAGGCGTCGCGATTAACAATCAAGCGGGAAGAGACATCCATGATGGTTTCTACTTCCACTAATCCATTGGCTTTCAATGTGTTGCCCGTGCTCACCAGATCAACAATGCGCTCGCATAATCCCACTTTGGGGGCCAGCTCCATCGCGCCATTCAGTTTAATACATTCGGCTTGCACGCCACGCTTAGCGAAATAATCCTGCGTTAGTTTAGGGTATTTGGTGGCAACGCGAATATGCGTCCAGCGGCTGGGATCATCGCTGCCCGCCATATCTTTTGGTTCGGCAATGCTCAGGCGGCATTTGCCAATTTGCAGATCAAGCGGCGCATACAGATTTTGATAGTCAAACTCCAGAAGCACATCACTGCCCACCACGCCCACTTGTGCCGCGCCGAATGCTACGAAGGTGGCGACATCAAAACTACGCACCCGAATCAGGCTGATATGCGGCTGGTTGGTGGCAAATTGCAACGAGCGGTCATTACCGTCAAAAAAGGCCGGTTCCGGCTCAATGCCAAGATCGGCAAACATAGGCTGCAATTCATCAAAAATGCGGCCTTTCGGGATTGCAATCACCAAGTTTTGTTCTGTGTTCATTCCGGTATCCGTTCAATCTGTGCGCCACACTGGCTCAGTTTCTCTTCCAGCCGTTCATAGCCGCGATCCAGATGGTATACGCGGTGTAGCATGGTTTCGCCTTCAGCGGCAAGCGCTGCTATAACCAGACTGACGGATGCGCGCAAATCGGTGGCCATCACTTCTGCGCCCTTTAGTTGTTTTACGCCGCGAATGGTCGCGGTGCGGCCGTGAATGGCAATGTCTGCGCCAAGGCGCACCAGCTCAGGCACATGCATGTAGCGATTTTCGAAAATATTTTCGGTGATGGTCGATGCGCCTTCGGCAAGTGTCAGCAACGCCATGATTTGCGCCTGCATATCGGTGGGGAAGGCGGGGTAAGGCGCGGTAGTAATGTCGATGGCTTTCAATTGATCGGCCGCACGATAAGCAAGAATACCCTCTGGCGTATCCTTGATGCCAACGCCGGCGGCTTCCAGCTTGTCGATCAGTGCGCCGGATGTATCCATTGTAGTGCCCTGCAACAGCAATTCGCCGCCCGTGAGCGCGGCTGCACACATGTATGACCCTGTTTCAATACGGTCAGGGATGACGCGGTGTTTGGCGCCATGCAGGCGCTCCACACCCTCAATCACCAGCCGGGCGGTGCCAATGCCTTCAATTTGTGCGCCCATTGCCACCAGCAGTTCGGCCAGATCACTCACCTCGGGCTCGCGTGCTGCGTTGTTGATGATGGTGGTGCCTTTGGCCAGTGCAGCGGCCATCAGAATATTCTCGCTTGCACCTACCGACACCATATCGAATTGTATGTCGGCACCCCTCAGGCCGTTAGGCGCTTTGGCGACGATGTAACCATCTTTCAGCTCGATTTCGGCACCCATTGCCTCGAGCGCGCTTAAATGCAGGTCTACGGGCCGTGTGCCAATGGCGCAGCCACCAGGCAGCGACACATGTGCCTGCCCATACCGCGCCAGCAATGGCCCCAGCACCAATACCGATGCACGCATGGTGCGCACGATGTCATAGGGGGCGGTGAAATTGTCGATGTGACGCGCACATAGCGAGATTTCACGCTCCGACTCGCAGGTGCCGTCTGCGCCGTCTGACATAGTCAGCTCCAGCCCCTGCTGCGATAGAAGCTTCGCCATGGTGGTGATATCGCGCAGGAAAGGCATATTGGTAAGGGTGAGGGTTTCTTCACTGAGCAGGCTGGCTGCCATCAACGGCAACGCTGCGTTTTTTGCGCCGCTAATGCGAATAGCGCCCTTTAAGGGGGCGCCGCCTACTATACGAATTTTATCCAAAACTAGCCTTTCAAGCCTTCTACTTTAGGCAGGGTTACACCCGTCTGCTTCATATATTTACCGGCACGGTCACCGTACGATACTTCGCAATCCGATTCCCCTTTCAGGAACAAGAACTGGCAAGCACCTTCGTTGGCATAGATTTTGGCGGGCAGCGGGGTGGTGTTGGAAAACTCAAGCGTCACATGGCCTTCCCATTCCGGCTCCAGCGGGGTGACATTGACGATAATTCCACAGCGCGCATAGGTGGATTTGCCTACGCAGATG
>PBPD01000087.1 GCA_002725445.1 Rickettsiales bacterium | reverse complement strand
ACGTTTATGGGTGAATAACTCAAACCCGGCGGCACGCAGCCATTCGATGGCTAAATCCTCAAAGACATGACCAGCAGCAAAAATGCGCAGCGTTTGCCCTGAGAAATCTTCATCCTTTGGCGTATGCAGATATTCATACTGCAAAGCGCGATTGCAGCTGACGCCAAGCCGGGATGCACCCAGATAATCACGCGCAGGCTGTTTGGCATAGGCCTCGCACAGCGCATGGTCAATCCGCTCCGTCAACTGCTCAGTAAAAGTGGGTCTATGGTTGAAATCCAGCATCAGAACGGGATCTCCTCCGAGCCTTTAGAAAGCTCGTCCATATAGGCCGTGACCACCACTTCAATCAGCATGAGCACCTGTTCGCGGGTGAGATCAGCGAAGGCTTTGTGCGGACCGATCTCAGCCACAATCTCGCCCAGCGGGCGCAGAGCCTTTTCCATGCAGGCTTTTTCAAAGTCGGTTGGGTCAATCATGCGGCGACCCTCCCGGCTGAAATAGCCTGCTGAATGGCGGCATTGTTGAACTTCATCGTCATCAGGGCTGAAGCCTTGTAACGGGTCAGGCTGAAGTCATTGCGGTATTTAGGCGGCAGGTAGCGTAGCTGATTTTCCGTGGCAGGCTGGTGCAGCCAGCTGCGGGTTTTGTGCGCGGCGCTTTCGGTTTCAAACAGGTTGAGCCAGTCATCGGCAGCGGCAAAACACACCACACGCTCACCGGTTGCCAGCAGCTTGGGCTGTTCGTTCTTGCGACCACCCACGGCATACCACTCGCCATCTTTGAAAAAGACGCCACCCCATGCCTCAAACCCTGCCGCGATGAAATAGTGATCATCACCACGCAGATCGCACCACAGGAAGCTGGAGCGTTTGAGGATGTCAATTTCCGTCATGTGGAAATCAGCCGTTGGCGCGGATTGCTGGCTGCCTTGGCTTTCCCAGATGTAGCCGCACAGCGGGCATTCCTTCACCGCAATCGGCACTTCAGCGGCACATTCCGGACAGTCTTTGTAGGGCGCATCCCCATCCTGACACTGATCATCCAACTGCACTTCCTGCTCCAGCGAGCCATGCATGATGGTGGAGGTGCCAAAATCCAGCACAACACAGTCTTTTTTGACGATGCCGAGGAACTCTGCCGGGTCAACGGTGCGCAATCCGCGCCCGATCATCTGAATCATGGTGGATTTGTAGGAACTGGGCCGCAGCAGCACGATGCAGGAGGTTGGCGGGTGGTCCCAGCCTTCGGTGAGCACTGCGACATTCACAATGACCTGAATTTCACCGCGACCGTAAGCTGCCAGCGTATCAACCCGGTCGTTTTCGCGCATATCACCCCAGATCATGGCAGTGGTGACACCGGCGCTCTGGAAGCTGGCTATCACATCACGCGCATGCTCAACAGTGGAACAGAACACGACCGCTTGCCTATCTCCGGCTTGTTCCTGCCAGTGGCGCACGACCGCATCATTGATGGGGCGTGTGTTCATAATATCAGCCACCGCATTCATGTCGTAATCAAGGGCGGTCTTGCGAACACGGCTCAGCTCATCACGAACCCCGACATCCATTACAAAGGTGCGCGGCGGCACGAGGTGGCCGGAGGCAATCAGTTCCTTGACCGTGATTTGATCAGCCACGTTGGAGAACACCGGTCGCAGCCCTTTTTTGTCACCCCGGTTGGGCGTGGCCGTCATGCCCAGCAGTTTGAGTGAGGGGTTGAGACTGCGTGCGTGATCAATCACCCGCATATAGCTATCGGCTCGAGCGTGGTGTGCTTCATCGATGACCAGCGCATCCAGCACCGGCATCTGCGCCAGATTGCTTTCACGGGATAAGGTCTGCACCATGGCGAAGGTAACCGCGCCGCCCCAGCTTTTCTCATTGGCATTGAAGATGCTCGTGGAAATGCCGGGGTTGACCCGTTTGAACTTACCTTCATTCTGCGCAGTCAGTTCATCGCGATGCGCCAGCACACAGGCATTTTGCAGGTGTTTACCCATCATGCGCCCGATCACCGCCGAGAGCATGATCGTCTTGCCCGCACCGGTGGGTGCAACGGCCAGCGTGTTGCCATGAGCAATCAACGCATCGACCGTTTTACCCACCAGTTCTTTCTGTCTTGGTCTAAGCAGCATGAGCGCCTCCGATTATTGCGCCCATGAAGGCAGGTTACCGGAGCTGCTTTGCGGCTGGGCCGAGGCAGAAGGAGCGGATGCGACCGCGCCCATTAAGGAGGCGTATTCCTTATGGTCAGGCGTGATAGCGATCTTGATGGCGTTTTTGTCATTGCCATGCTGATCTTTTTCCATGTCCACACGCGCGACAAACTCGATGCCGTCCAGATCGCCTAAGTCCTGAATGCGGCGAGCATTCTGCGCGGCAGGTGAATTATCCTTATTGGAAATGCCGCGAGCGGAATTGAGGATGCCTTTGATGAAAGCGCGACCGATATTGGCCCAGTCCGGCCCCTTGGGGCTATGCAAGCCAATTAGGCTCCAGATTTTGCGGCGAGCGTATTTGCCATCCAGCACCACAAATTCGCAGTTCAGATAGACCGAGCCGGTGGTGTTGTTTTGGGTGGCCCAACCGCCGGTCCAGCCTTGTTGGGTGTTGTCATGCCCTCCGGGCTTGATAGACATGCGCACCTTTACCAGCGTGCCTTTGGGGATAGGGTCAAAACCTGTTTGATCGTCAGCAGTATTGAAATCGTTCCAGCTCATGCTTGGCCTCCATTATTTTCAGATTGTTGGGTGGGTTCAGGGACGGCGTAAGTGAGCCGCTGTTCAGCAGGCTTGGCGGTGCCAGCAATTTTCTGGCAAAGCCGTCCAAGATGCGGCTCCTCCATCTCATCGAGACGGCCAGAGCGATCTTTCGCGGGGTAGCCCTGAGCATTGAGGGTGTGGCAAATGAAGGCGCGAAAGGATTTGCCCTCCGGTGTGACCATCTCAGCCATGGTGATGACCTGATCGACAATGCCGGGAAGCTCTAATGCGGTTTTGCTGCCTTCAATTTGCGGCTGGAAGAAGCGCCGGTTAAAATCGTCGATCTTTTCGTCCAAGATGCCAACAAACCAGATGTTCTTTCCCCGCGTATGCTGCAGATGGGTAAGCCACGCGATCATCTCCTGACCATGCAGGCCGTATGCGCCGCGAGTGTCCGGCTTGCCGGTTTTTTCGCTAAACGCCTGTGGCTGACCTTTGCACCAGTTAAAGCAGAGGCGACCGGCTACGGTGATGCTGTCAATGAAGATGGTGTCGTATTTATCAAGCGCGGCGCGATCACCGTATTTCTGGCAAACCGCATCATAATGCGCCTGACTGTAAGGCTGCTCATCACGCAGCGCCGGGTTAGGTCCACCGATATAGGCGGCAATATCCCGGCAATCCTGCCATGTGCGTGGGCGGATGGTATCGCCTTGCCAGCCCTCAATCGCCAGATCACCGGCTTCAAGATCAAAGAACAGCGTCTTTTTCGCAGGAAGCGTCCAGAGCAGTGAAGTTTTGCCGATGCCGCTTTTACCAAAGATGCATCCCTTGATGCCCTTGGTTTCTTTCAGGCGTTCATCGGCTGAGATTATGGGAAGTGTCATTGAGCACCTCCTTTGCGGGACAGCGCATCAACAATGTTTTCCGCACCCAGAGCACCTTTGGCACGCGCTTCTGAATACAGTTCCCGAACGGCGGCAAGGCGTTTGTAGAGGGCGCTTTGCTCTTTATCCAATGCCTGCGCGGCAAAAGCTAAGTCATCAAGCGTGGCTTCCTGAATGGACTTGGTGGTTTCTTCTTCAATCGCACCAAGCGCCGGAATTTGAATAAATGCCGGTACATGCTTGGCGTAGTAACTGTCTTTCAACAGCTTTTGTAAGGTAGTTTTAAACATTGGTTTCCCCCTGTGATTTTGTGGTTTCGTCTGTGTTGGATGGGATGGTCTGACCTGTGCAGGTCAGGATGTGCTGCCGCTCGTACTGCTCCACATCCTCGATGCGGTAGCGCACGCGGCACCCGATTTTGACGAAGGGGGGACCTTCACCGCGCCAGCGCCACTGCTCTAATGTGCGAGCAGAGATGCCCCAGCGACGCGAAAGGTCGATTTGGTTGAGGAATTGTTTTGTAGTCATTGGGACCTCCAAGGGTTCTTGTTTCTTCTTGGCGGCCATTTGTGCTGCTCAAGAATTACCCTTATTTTCCAATGACTCGCTGCGTTTTTATATGGACAGCGCTGATGTTTGTTGTGACATCCAGACACAAAAAAAGCCCCGAAAACGGGGCTTTAGATTATGCGTTGTGACATTCGTGGAGGATTGTGTGACATACTACATTTTTAGAGGTCAGACAATGAACTCACCTCCCTTAAATTACGGTTGAGGCGATAGCCTTTTGTCTGCGAGTTTTCGATGAATCCATCAGTATCAAAAACGACTCCGATATCTTCCCCTAACCGTTTCGCTACATTATCACGCAATCTCATTATTGAGCGCCGGAGAGAGGCTTCTTCTTTTCCCATATCGCTGGCCAATTTGCCTGCGTTAATAAAGGCAATTTCATCGTTCTTATTTTTACCTTTTCTGAAATTGCCAATAAGCTGGGTCATGAGTTGATAACCGTCACCTTTGATCTCAAACCCACCTTTAAATACAACACGCTCATTGGCATCATCAAAATAAAAGTCACACCTTTGTTCACCCAAGTGATCTAATGTGCTTTTTAGTTGTTCATCATAATTTAGCGCTGTCGGGGCATCCAGCTTACTGCGATTAAAAAAGATAGATAAAAGGCTGGTGCTAGGCAGTTCATTAGCAACAATCTGCTCAGAGTATTCATCCAATGCGTTTTCCATTACGCGCATCACGTCATCAGTATGTTGTTTGTATAGCTCAAAGATTTTGGTTTCAGCTTCATCCGTTGTCAGATCATCAAATTCAGAAAGCGCGGATGTGATCTGGGGATGCGCATTCACAAATGAGCTCTTCGTTAGGTTCTTAAAGTCCTGCGCGAAACGCACATAGGAGGCTGCCATATTAATGTTGCGATCAATCGCACGCGCACCTTTAAGCAGGTCAACCTTGTATTTGTCTGCTGGTTCATATTCACCCATTCCAGCAGCTAATATAGAGAACCGACGATCAATGCATTGAGAGCACACTCCGCAATGACTATGTTTTCTTGTCCATGTGCGTGGGCGCGTACAGCTGTTAGTATCGACAAGCAGTAACTCGCCCCCATGCTGTTTAATTTTTTCAGTCACTTCTTTTTTCGTGAGCCACTGAAACGGATGATCAATCCCTATATCCTTGCCAACAACCATATCAAATAGAGTTTTGAATCCATTTAGTGCTCGGGGGTGGGTTGTTCTGGTTGCCCGACTTTCCAGTACATCCTTGGTTAAAGGTAGGTTTAAGCTCACCACACCATTCTCATAAAAGGTGAATTTATCTTTGCCGTACATTTGCGCGATGCACATACCCAAACAGGCAAATAGGAAAGAGCGCGTGCGCTGTGTGTATTCTTTTGCTTCGCTTTGGCTGTTCCGAACTTTGATAGATATAAACTGAGCCTGTTTGCCATATCCCTTTGTCTGCAAGCCATCAATTAACTGCTTCTGTACACTTTGTACTTTGTTGGCTGAATGATGCCCGACAAGGGCCACGGTTTTCTTCAGGCCAACAATGGATTCCACTGCACCAGCAAAAGAGTCCACGCCACCAGAAAACAGAGCAATTTCATCTGGGGCAAGCTGCCCATCAATGAAATCGAAATACTGCTCGCGCAGCTGAACAGGATCAGCGGCTTGCACGAACGCAAAATTGTATGTCTCACCTGATAGAAAACCGAGTGTATCTTGAAGTGTTTCAATTACTTCTTCTTTATTCCAAAAATCTGGGTTTCTAACCGCTATTGTAAAATGAAAGGCCCTGCGCCATTTTTCACCATAATCGGCAAGCATCTCTGATCCCCGACCAATGTGCTGGTCTGCACAGTAAACGTATGAGCCGACTTCGAGCAGGTCCATAATAATATCCGGTATATTGCCCATTACCGTTTTTGAAATGGCTTCTACCTTTAGTTCAACATTCTTGTTGTCACCCTGAACATCAAGGATGAGGGTTTCCCGGTCGGGATTATCCTGTGCGGTTGCACCTCCACAAAATACATCAATTACTTTCATCTGCCGCGTTCCTGAATTTAAATTCTTTTCTCATTTTATTCATTGCAACATGGGCAAATCCAGATAATGCCTTTTTGTCTATGGACGTGCCTTTGTTGTATAAAATGTTAGCGTTCCAATCCCTTGCGAATGGACGCATGATATAAGATGCCTCGCGACAATGCTTATCAACATTGCGGTCAAAAAGAGACATATCTGAAACGAACGGTGAAGCACCTTCGGTCCCGAGGTGCTTGGGTAGCTCCCGATGCATGAAATATTTGATGTTGTGGCTGGCAAGATTAACGAAAAACTCCTGCGCAAGATTGCCGAAGCCATCAGGTGTAGCAGAATGATCGAGTATGCGATGCGTGTCACTCTTCGGCTCATCCCAGAAACCTAGCTGCGGTGCAGGAGCTGGTTGTTGTAATATCGAGTTAAGAGCAGCAATGCCAGCTTGCTTGGCCATTTCGCTAAGATCAGTTACACCGTGATTGTTAGACCTTTGCGCTTTCTCAATAGCTTTCTCGAAGCCCACGATAATATCAGTCCTGCTAGGATTGTCTGGCACCGTGACCCCAATCTGTGCCAGCCCGACCTGCAAATTATCTGCGCGTGCCGCTTGGGGGAGCAAGCAAAGTAAGTGTAGGGCTTGTTGGAAGGCTGGGTCTTTTGACGCTTTTGCCAATGATCCATCACAAGCGTCAACGATTCTATCTGCCAACTCTGCAACAGAGGCATTTTCATCAGCCAAATAAGCGACGATTTCTCGCCATTTTTTGGAGGCTGGTAATTTTCCTAACCGTTGATGCCCCATGATTATGCATTGCCTTACATCTGTGTTTTCTTCGCCTCTGCGTGCTGAGAAAAAATAGATGCGCATGCACCGCATT
>PBPD01000086.1 GCA_002725445.1 Rickettsiales bacterium | reverse complement strand
GTGCGCGACATGTTCGAACAGGGCAAAAAGAATGCTCCGTGCATTATCTTCATCGACGAGATTGACGCTGTTGGCCGCCATCGCGGTGCGGGCATGGGCGGCGGCAATGACGAGCGCGAACAAACCCTCAACCAGTTGCTGGTAGAAATGGACGGATTTGAAGCCAATGAAGGGGTGATCCTGATTGCGGCGACCAACCGCCCCGATGTGCTTGATCCTGCGCTGCTGCGCCCTGGACGTTTTGACCGCCAGATCGTAGTGCCCAACCCTGACATTGAAGGCCGCACCAAAATTCTGGATGTGCATCTGAAGAAAGTGCCGATGGCACCCGACGTAGACTCGCGCATTATTGCGCGCGGCACGCCCGGTTTCTCTGGTGCCGACTTGGCCAATCTGGTGAACGAGGCCGCTTTGCTGGCCGCCCGTAAAGACAAAAAAGTCGTGACCATGAAAGAGCTGGAAGACGCCAAAGACAAAGTAATGATGGGCGCTGAGCGCAAATCGATGGTGATGGGCGATGAAGAGAAAAAGATGACCGCCTATCACGAGGCAGGCCACGCATTGGTGGCACTGCACTGCCCGGCGTCAGATCCGATTCACAAAGCAACCATCATTCCGCGCGGGCGAGCGCTGGGTATGGTTATGCGCCTGCCCGAGTCGGATAAAATCTCCTACAAGCGAGAGAAAATGTATGCCGATCTGGCCGTGGCCATGGGTGGCCGCGTGGCAGAAGAAATTATCTTTGGTCACGAGCAAGTCTCCAGCGGGGCGTCGTCGGATATTCAATATGCCACCAAACTGGCACGCGCCATGGTGACCGAATGGGGCATGAGCGAAAAAATGGGCCCTGTGCAATATAGCGATGAAGGTGGTGAACCGTTCTTAGGACAGGCCATGGCAACACGGTCCTCGCATATCTCCACAGAGACATTGCGGATGGTGGAAGATGAGATTAAACGCTTTGTCGATGAAGCGCACAAAAAAGCCCATACGATCCTGACTGACCACGGTGATCAGCTGGAGACGATTGCGCAAAGCCTGCTGGAATATGAAACCCTCACAGGTGATGAAATTAAGACGTTGGTTGAAGGCGGCTCGATAGATCGGCCAGATGAAACCAAGCCTACTAAGAAAAAGGTAAGCTCGTCTTTGCCATCGCGCCGCAAAGCACAAAAGGGCGATAGCGCTGCGGATGCAGACGAAGACGATAACGCAGATAACACCGATAAAGACGCGTAAAACAGGTGAATGCATGACACGGCAATTTTTTGGAACCGATGGTATCCGCGGCACGGCTAATACGCAGCCGATGACAGCAGAAATCGCGCTGAAAGTAGGCATGGCCGCAGGGCGTCAATTTAACCGTGGCGACCACCGCCACCGTGTTGTTATCGCCAAAGACACCCGACTCTCCGGCTATATGATCGAGAATGCGCTGACCGCAGGCTTTTTATCCGTTGGTATGCATGTCTATCTGGTTGGCCCCCTGCCCACCCCTGCCATTGGCATGCTGGTACGCTCCATGCGCGCAGATATTGGCGTCATGATCTCCGCTTCGCACAATGCCTATGAAGATAATGGTATTAAGTTGTTTGGGCCAGATGGCTTCAAATTGTCTGACGAAGTAGAAGCGAGCATCGAGGCACGTATGCAGAACGGACTGGAGGAATGTCTGGTTCCGTCCGATAAGATTGGTCGTGCTAAACGTATTGACGATGCGCAAGGCCGCTACATCGAATTTGTGAAAGCCACCTTCCCTAAAGATATGACACTGGAAGGGCTAAAGATTGTGATCGACTGCGCCAATGGCGCGGGCTATCAGGTTGGGCCCGTCATTTTGTGGGAACTGGGCGCTGAAGTGGTGCCGATCAATGTCGAACCAAACGGCGTGAACATCAATAAACAATGCGGCTCAACCCACCCGGAAGGCCTACAGAAACGTGTCATTGAAGAGGGGGCTGATCTGGGCATTGCGCTAGACGGTGATGCAGACCGTCTGGTCGTGTGTGACGAAAAAGGCGAGATTCTCGATGGTGATCAGCTGATGGCAATGGTCGCGAGCCGCCTGCATCAATCCGGTGAATTACGCGGCAATGCAGTGGTTGGCACCCAAATGTCGAATCTCGGTTTTGAGCATTATTTGCAATCGCTTGGGCTTGGCCTGCACCGCACCAAGGTGGGCGATCGCTATGTGGTGAGCAAAATGCGCAGTGATGACTGCAATATTGGCGGCGAACCGTCTGGCCATATTATTCTCAGCGACTACACCACCACCGGCGACGCGCTGATTGCCGCATTACAAGTTTTGGCGCTGCTCAAGCGTGATGGCCGCCCAATGAGCGAGGCAGGCCGTATTTTTACGCCTGTGCCGCAAATTTTGAAGAATGTGAAATTTGAAGGAAGCAACCCGCTCGATAACAGCGCGGTCACGCAGGCCATCGCCGAGGCCGAGGCAACGCTGGGTGATAAGGGGCGCGTTTTGACACGCAAATCTGGTACCGAACCATTGATCCGTGTGATGGTCGAAGGCGAGGACGCAGCACAGAATGACCAACTGGCAGACCATATCTGCGACGTCATCCGCACGGTAAGCGCACAAAGCGCCGCGTAAATCATGCAAAAGCCACCGCGCATACTTATCATCGCAGGTTCCGATAGCGGAGGCGGTGCAGGCATTCAGGCTGACATCAAAACCGTCACCGCTTTGGGCGGGTATGCTATGACAGCCATTACCGCCATCACCGTGCAAAACACGCAAGGCGTGCGCGCCATTCACGGTGTGCCTGCCGACATCATCGCTGGTCAGATCGAATGTGTGGTGGAAGATATCGGGGTTGATGCCATAAAGATAGGCATGCTGCATGACGTGGCGACCGTAGAGGCGGTAGCTGGAGCATTACAAAATGTAGCGCGCACCGTCCCAGTGATTCTTGACCCTGTGATGGTGGCAACCAGTGGCGACACATTGCTGGCAAGCGATGCGATAGAAAGCTTCAAAACCCATATGCTGCCATTGGCCACATTATTGACCCCTAACCTGCCAGAGCTGGCATTGCTGAGTGGGCAGAGCGTGGAAAGCCTGCAAGAGCGCGAGCAGGCGGCGCGCAGCCTCGCCCCACTTACCAAAGCATCTATTTTGGTGAAAGGCGGCCATGACAGCGGACCTCAGCTAATTGACCTGCTGCTGGATAATGATCGTATCGAACAATTTAAGGGCGAACGCCTCTTCTCTAACAACACGCATGGCACCGGCTGCACGTTGGCGTCCGCCATTGCCTGCCACCGCGGCGCAGGCGTACCGCTTGGCGAGGCGGTGCGCAAAGCACGCAGCTATGTGTATAAAGCAATTCAGACTGCGCCGGGTTTTGGCCAAGGTGCAGGGCCTCTCAACCACCTACACCCCTTGCAATCATAGCGTTTTTTTGCTTGCGCTTTGCGGGGTAATACGTTAAACAACCGCTCCTTAGTTGCGAATGGAGAGAAACATGAAGGCAGGCATTCATCCTGATTATCACGAAATCACCGTTGTTATGACCGACGGTAGCACTTATAAAACCCGTTCGACCTACGGTAAAGAAGGCGACACGCTGCAATTGGACGTTGATCCTAAGACCCACCCAGCTTGGGTTGGTGGCGTACACCTGAAGAAAACCGGTCGTATGGAGAAATTCAACGAGCGCTTTGGCGGTCTGGATTTCAAAAGCAAGAAATAGTCGCTACACACGACGTTCTTTTTCGGATTCTTATAAATATATATCATCGATGTCGATCGATGAACGTTTCCCTATGTCTTCATAGTGCTGCGCCAGCCATTCGTCGGCGGCCTGATAGCCAATATTGTGCAAATGGCGCAAAAATTCCCAATCCACGTTATTCTTCGTGGTGTGGCTGAAGTCGTTCATCAACTCTTCCGCCTCGATCAGATGCACATGCATATCCTTATATTGCGCGTCTGAGATTTCGTGCTTGGCTAGCAGCTTCTTCACAAAGGCAATGGCGCGCATTTCGCGCATGAGGGTGTTGTTGAAGCTGATCTCATTCACCCGATCCAGTATCTCTGGCGCTGTCTGTGGCGCATCGTCAATATGGACAGGATTGATCTGGATAATCGCCACGTCACTCGCGCTGCAATCATAAAAGAGTGGGTAGATAGCCGGATTGCCGGAATAACCACCATCCCAGTAAGGCACGCCATCCACCTCCACTGTTTTGAACACAAATGGCAAACAAGCCGAAGCCATGACCATATCCAGCGTTAATTCGCTGGTGCGGAACACTTTGATTTTGCCGTTTAACACATTGGTGGCATTCACAAACAATTTCAGGACGCTTTGCTCGCGCAGTGCCTCAAAGTTCACTAACTCTTCGACAATGTCGCGCAGCGGGTTCACATCGAACATATTGAGCTGCGATGGCGAAAACATGCGATTGATCATATCGATGGTAAGTGCACCGGGCGCATAAGGGATGCCCCAACTGGCGAGCCATTTATCCATCATATCCGGCTGTAAGGGATTGAACGCAGCCGAGCGGCTCACACGATACCAGAACTCACCCAGTAGCTCGCGCGCACGAACGCGCCCACCTTCCATCATACCTTGTGCCAGTATCACGCCGTTCATAGCACCGGCGCTGGTGCCTGTTATACCTTCAAACTCCAGATATTCGTCCTCTAACAAACGCTCCAACACGCCCCAGGTGAAGGCGCCATGCGAGCCGCCACCCTGCAATGCCAGATTGAGCCGCTTTGCCTTGCGTTTGTCGGCCTGCTTCGCGCTTCCGGGATGCCTTCCCTTTATATATTTTTTGCTACCTGCGGGGTGTGAGGGCATGGCTAGGCCTTAAACAGGGATTCGGCCGCTAATTTCACATCGCCACGTTTTGCAATTTCTGCCTTTACGCGGGCAATTTCCGCTTCCAGCCAGCCAATATATTCCTGCATCGCATCCACGGACATATCATCCAGCACCAAGGCTTGCGGCGTCATACCCGCTTTGGGCTTTACATCTTCTTCATCAAACATAGCGCCTCCTGCTTCTACAGAAAGTCCTAGCATTTTTTGAGCAGATATGGAATGGCTGAGTCATGTCTATTCCCACAGAGATGCACGCCATATCGATTGAAGACAAGCAATTGGTGTATGGCACGCAGCCCACACCGTCCATTGGCGCACAGCAAGTGCTCATTCAATCGGCCTATGCTGGCTTAAACCGTGCCGACATATTCCAGCGGAAGGGCACATACCCGCCACCAGAAGGCGCATCACCCCTGCCCGGTCTCGAAGTCTCTGGGACAATCGTTGCCGTTGGCGAAGATGTGCAGGACTGGAAGCAAGGCGATGAAGTATGCGCCCTGCTGCCGGGCGGCGGTTATGCTGCTTATTGCGTGGCAGAGGCTGATCAATGCCTACCCATTCCCCAAGGGCTTGGCCTCAAGGAAGCAGCTGCACTGCCCGAGACATTTCTCACCGTCTGGATGTGCCTGAAAGATCAGGCGCGTCTGCAAGAAGGTGAGCGCGTGCTGATTCACGGTGGCAGCAGTGGCATTGGCACCACCGCCATCCAGCTATGCAACGCATGGGGGGCAGAGGTGTTTGCTACC
Organism: Rickettsiales bacterium; assembly: GCA_002725445.1. Taxonomy (GTDB): domain Bacteria; phylum Pseudomonadota; class Alphaproteobacteria; order Rickettsiales; family UBA3002. The sequence goes on along the minus strand of PBPD01000086.1, from coordinate 2,233 downwards.
GCCGGCACCGCTGAAAAATGCGCCCTTTGCGAAACACTTGGCGCACAGGCCATCAATTACCGAGCGCAGGATTACGTTGAAGAAATCAAGCGCGCGACAGATGGCGAGGGTGTAGATGTTGTGCTCGATATGGTCGGCGGCGACTATATTACCCGTAATTTCAAGGCCATGCGCCGTGGCGGTCGCCTAATCAGCATCGCATTTTTGCAGGGCGCCACATGCGAAGTAAACGCAGGCGCGTTGCTACTTAAACATCTCAGCTGGATTGGTGTCACGCTTCGTTCGCGCAGCAATGAAGAAAAAGCGAATTATATTAATGCATTACAGGCCTATATCTGGCCATTACTGGCTAAGGGGCAGATAGCGCCTGTGATAGACTCTGTTTTCCCGCTGCATGAGGCAGCAAAAGCGCATGCACACATGGAAGAAGGCTTGCATTGCGGGAAAATTCTATTACAAATAGACTGAAATAGCACGCACCGCATTTGCGGTGCTTTATTATTTGTGGCAAGTTAATCTAAACGATAAGGAATTTACCATGGCACTTCCGCTTATGCCAAAAGCAACCGCTGTATGGCTGGTTGAGAACACAGCGCTCACCTTTGAGCAAATTGGGGATTTCTGCGGCATGCACTCGCTTGAAGTGCAAGGTATTGCCGATGGTGAAGTGGCTGTAGGTATTGTTGGGCAAGACCCTGTGGTTGCACAGCAAGTGCTGCGCGAAGAAATTGAAAAGGCTGAAGCTGATAGCGACTATCGCATGAAATTGTCGCCTAAAGCGCGCGAGCACACCAAGCAAAAAGGCAAAGGCGCACGCTATACGCCTATCGCTCGTCGTCAGGACAAGCCAGAAGCAATCGCATGGCTGTTGAAAAACCACCCTTACCTGCCAGAGTCCAAGATTGTTCGCCTGATCGGTACAACCAAGAAAACCATCGAAGCCATCCGTGACCGCACGCACTGGAACATCAGCAACATTAAGCCAAAAGATCCGGTGTTGCTGGGCCTTTGCACGCAAACGGCGCTGGATGAGCAGGTGGAAAAATTTGCACCTAAGCAGCCAGAAACCAGCGACGATACGTCTGCTACGTCTGAATCAGCGTAAGCAGGCAGGTATAAGCGCACGTGGCTGAGATAGAACAGATTAGCCCTGCTTCCCCTTCGTCTCAGGTGGCGGAACTCGCCGGACGGGTAGATGATTTTTCCAAGGCGCGCGTGTTGTGTATCGGCGATATTATGCTCGATCGTTTCATCTATGGCAGCGTGGAGCGTATTTCGCCAGAAGCCCCCATCCCTGTCTTTTCGATGGAGTCGGAAGATTTGATGCTGGGCGGTGCCGGCAATGTGGTACGTAATATCGTATCGCTTGGAGCAGAAGCCTGCTTTCTCTCCGTCGTAGGCGATGACGCCGTTGGCAAGCAATTACTCGGCCTGATTGGCGAAGAAGAAAATGTAGAGCCATATGTATTGTCCGAGAAAGACCGTATTAGCACCAAGAAAACCCGCTATATTGCCGGCAATCAGCAATTATTGCGCTCTGACAAAGAAACCCGCGCAGCTATTAGTGAGGCCAGCGAATCCCAGCTGATGGATATCGCCAAGGATGTGATTGCGAATTTCGATATCATCATTCTTTCCGATTACGGGAAGGGCACACTCAGCCCGCATCTTATTCGCCGCATCATTGACACCGCGAAAGAGCACAACAAAAAAGTTATTGTAGACCCTAAAAGCCGCGATTTTGGGCTATATGCGGGCGCCTATCTGGTAAGCCCCAATCTAAGTGAGCTGGCCAATGCCAGTGGGCGAGACCATTTTGATAATGATGTTGAGATTGTTGAAGCAGCCCACGCTTTGCTGAAGGAACATGCCTTAGAGCATGTGCTGGTAACACGGGGCAAGGACGGCATGACACTCGTTTACAAGGATGGCAAAAACCTGCATATCCCTGCGCGCGCGAAAGAGGTGTTTGATGTCTCTGGCGCAGGTGATACCGCCATTGCCACACTGGCCGTAGCGCATGCCAGCGGGCTCGATTTGGCAGATGCCGCGCTCAGCGCCAATGTCGCCGCAGGCATTGTGGTGGGCAAGCTGGGAACGGCTGTTGTATATCGTACTGACCTCAAAACCGCGCTTTACACCCACGACACTATGGCCGGCCAAAGCAAGGTACTCCCCCAGAATCTGGCCGCTGACGCCGTTGCCAACTGGCAGCGCCAAGGGCTGAAAGTGG
>PBPD01000085.1 GCA_002725445.1 Rickettsiales bacterium | reverse complement strand
TGAAGGCCGGCCATACACCACGATCGAGCAGGATATAGTGAAGAAGATGGTGGAAATTGTGCTGCACGATATGAGTGCGGCGTTTGATCCGCTCAGCCCTATCACGTTCCAGTTTGACCGTCTGGAAAATAACCCGCGCTTTGCCACCATCACGCGTCCGAACAATGCGGCCTTGCTGGTGCGCCTGCGTGTGGATATGGATGAGCGTGGTGGCATTATCGAAATATTGTTCCCGCACAATACCTTGGAGCCGATTCGTGACCTATTGCTTCAAATGTTTATGGGTGAGAAATTTGGTCAGGATTCGATGTGGGAACGCCATTTGGGCCGTGAAGTGCAGAACACGGACATTGACATAGAAGTCGTTCTGGACGAGAAAAAGATTAGCTTAGGCGATGTAGTCGATTTCAAGGTGGGGCATACGCTGCTGCTGGACTGCAAGCCCAATGATGCCGTGAAATTGCGGTGTGGCAGTGTGCCACTGACAACAGGGAAGCTCGGACGTGTGGGAGATAAAATTGCCGTATCTCTCAATCAGGAAATTAGGCGAGCTAAAGAGGGTAACTAATGGATAGCATTATTTTGACGCTGGTAGTCGATAGCCTGCTGGCCCTGCTGTTGTTTGTGACGATTATCATGAGCTTCAAGCTCAATAAGCGTATTCGTGTGTTGCAGGACAGTAAAAGCGAGCTGGCCACCATCATCCGCGAATTTGATGAGTCCACATCACGGGCGACCGCCAGCATTGCCGAGATACATGACGCCAGCAAACGTATTAGCGATAATATTCAACACCGTCTGGATAAAGCGAATTATCTGGCCGATGATCTGCAGTTTATGATTGAGAAGGGCAGCAAGCTGGCTGACCGTATGGAAGGTGGTATCCGCGGTGGGCGTGATGCAGCCAAGCCAACGCCGGGTTCGGCGCGCAGTGAGAGCCCGCGCGGTAATGCAGGGCGGATAAATCCTCGTGCATCGGGTGGCCGCGATAATGATAAGGAAGAGTTTGCTGCAGCCGTCCGCGACAAGGTGACGCGTCGGGGTGGGGCGTCAAAACTGGCGAAAGAAGGCGATGCTGAGGCTGGTGAGAGTGGCGATGACAAGCGCGCAGCGCTGGATTCGGTGTTAGAAAAAGTGTCGGGTCGTAAACCTGTGAGCGCGGAAGAGCGTAAGAAAGCGCCAACGGCGCGTTTGCGCTCCAAGGCCGAGCAGGAATTGTTTGAAGCAATGAAGACTAATAGCAAAGCATAATGGCGGATAAAACCTCAGAACAGCAACTCAGATATAGCGCGCGGCGTCAGCCTTCGCGCCGTATGTTGCGTTCGGCGATGCGACTGCGCGGGGCGCAAGGCAGACGTTTGAGCGCTGTGCCGCGTGTGCGGATTCTGCCTATTGCGATGATGCTGATGCTGATTGCCTTTGGCCTGAAAGTGAGCGATGTGGTGACAGGCTCACGCGCGTTATCTGATGCAATGCTTGCCTCGTCGGCGATTGCAGAAGAAGAGGCAACAACCGCCGAAGCCACAGAAGCAGGCGAGAGTGGTGAAGGCGCTGCCAGCGCGGATGATGTGGATCTGGCGAGTTTGGATGAAGAAGAGCAGGCGCCGCGTGATATGCGTAAAGAACGTGAAGGCTATAGCCAGGTAGAGCTGGATTTGTTGCAAAGTCTGGGCGAGCGCCGTAAAGAGCTGCAAGAGCGCGAGCGCGGGCTGGAGATGCGCGAAAAATTGCTGGATGCGACTGAAATGCGCATCGACGATAAGATTAAAGAAATGAAAACGCTGCAAGAGCAGACGCAGGTGCTGTTGAAGCAATATGAGAAGCATGAAGAAGCGCAGGTGAATTCGCTGGTTAAAATTTATGAAAATATGAAGCCAAAAGATGCGGCGGCTATTTTCAATGAGATGGACATGCCAATTCTGCTGGAAGTAATTGACCAGATGTCTGAGCGTAAAGTCGCGCCTGTGCTGGCAGGTATGAGCCCTCAGAAAGCGCGTGATGTTACAGAAGAGCTGGCTGAGTTGCGTAAGATAAAACCCGTAAGCGCAGGTGATAATTAATACAGGCATATTTTTATGACGGCCAATCCTGCTATTGCGCTTAGAGCTATACGCAAACAATACCGTATTTATGATCGCCCTGAAGACCGCCTGAAACAAATGTTTCTGGGCAGTATGCGCTGCTATTTTCGAGAGTTTGAGGCGTTGCGCGATGTTACGTTGAACGTGCAGCGGGGTGAAACGGTTGGGCTTGTTGGCCGCAATGGTTCTGGCAAATCGACGTTGCTGCAAATTGTGTGCGGTATTTTGACGCCAAGCGCCGGCGTGATGGACATTCAGGGGCGCATTTCGGCATTGCTGGAGTTGGGCGCGGGGTTTAACCCTGAATTCTCAGGGCGCGAGAATATCTATCTTAATGGCGCTATTCTGGGCCTGTCACATGACGAGATTGACGCGCGTTATGAGGCGATTGTCGCCTTCTCAGGGCTGGAAGATGTGCATTTGAACCAGCCGGTAAAAACCTATTCCAGCGGTATGTATGTGCGGCTTGCCTTTGCCATAGCAGTAGCGGTTGATCCCGATATTTTGGTGGTCGATGAAGCGCTGGCCGTTGGTGATGAGGCATTTCAGCGTAAATGTTTTGCACGCCTGCGCGAAATGCAAGAGCAGGGCGCAACCATTTTATTTGTGTCGCATTCGGAACGTATGGTGATGGAATTGTGCGACCGCGCGATTTTGGTGGATGCGGGTGAGGTGCTGATGGATGCTGCACCCAAGCCAGTGCTGGATCAGTATCAGCGTCTGATATATGCCGCGCCTGAACGCCAACCGCAGATACGTGAAGCGATTATGCGCGGTGACTGGGCCAACAGCGACGATGCGCAGCAGCAGGCTGCACAGGCAAAAACACCTGTGAAGCGGCCTGAAACCGCCATGCATTATGGCTCGCGCGGGGCGGAGATTATAAATCCGCGGATGGAAACGGTAGACGGTGCTGCGGTGGATGTGCTGCACCCGGGTGAGCGTTATGTTTATCGTTATGAAGTGCAGTTTGAAAAAGCAGCCACTGAGGTGCGGTGTGGCATGCAGATGAAAACGCCAAGCGGCTTGCCGCTCGGTGGTTCGGGCACCGCCAATGAAGGTGAAACCATTGCGCATGTTGAGGCGGGTTCCGTGGTGGAAGTGGCATTCGCATTTGATTGTAATCTGCGCGCTGGCAATTATTATCTGAACTGCGGCGCATCGGCTATGGAAGAGGGTGAGCGCGTGTTTTTGCACCGTATTATCGATGCATTAATGTTCAAGGTGGCAGAGAAAACATTGACGCCGCAAAGTGGTTTGGTGCATTTTAACATCGAACCAAGCACGCAGGTGCGTGCATCGCAGAAAGCTGAAAAACAAGCATGATTTGGTGTAACAAGTATCGTTGGAAACAGACCTCTGCTGGCCTGAGCGCGCCGCTTGTGGTGGGTGCAACGGGTGGTTCGGGCACACGTTTGTTTCAGCAAATGATGGATGCGACTGGCTATTATACTGGCTCTGATTTGAATGAGCCGGGCGATGCAATGATGCTGGAGCCCTTTGTTAACGAATATATCAACCCTATTTTGCAACGCACTGGCACGCTTGATTATGCGTTGGAAGATGTGCCTGGTCGTTCGATGAAGGCATTGATTAAAGCGTTGCAGCGCCATATTGCAGATAAGCCTGCAGACAAAGCGCGGTGGGGCTGGAAGCATCCGCGCAGCTATTATGCGCTGCCGATGTTGAATGCGCTGCTGCCTGATATGCGTTTTGTGCATGTGGTACGTGATGGACGGGATATTGCGTTTTCGTCTAACCAGAACCCTCCTACCAAGCATTTTACAGCCCTGTTTGGCGAGCATTACACGCAGGATTGCCCGCGTGCAGCGATTCGCCTGTGGGATAAATGTAACCGAGAGGTGGCGGCCTTTGGTGCACGTGAGCTGAAAGATCGCTATCTGCGTGTGAATCTGGAAGATATGTGCGCACAGCCTGAAGCAGAAATTGCACGGCTGCTAGCATTTGCTGGTGTGGAGGATGTGCAGCCTGACGCATTATTGCATTTGGTGCAAAAACCGTCGTCACTGGGACGCTGGAAAAAGGAAGACAGCCAATTAGTAGCCCAGCTGGAGGCGCTAGGCCGCCCAGCGCTCGCGCAATTTGGATATTTATCCACAAGCTAAGCGGATGGTGGCTAAGGCTTAGCGCTGTCAAGCGGTTTTAGAGGTTGCCAGGTCTCCCTATCATGTTGAAGATAGGTGAAAACTAGATATGAGGCATGCATGTTTCCCCTCACTAAAACACCTGCTAACGACCCTGTTTCATCATCAGCTGATATAGCTGAAAGCCCGAGTGCATTACCGCTGCTGGAAGAAGATGTCAGCGATGCACAGTATGAGTTTTTGCTGTCGCAAGGACTGAATGCACAACACACTTTTCTGGATGTCGGGTGTGGCACAATGCGGCTTGCAAGGCGATTGCTGAACTATCTGCAACCGACGCATTATCTGGCGACGGAAGGGCATGCGGAGCTGGTTGAAAGTGGCATCAAGAAGCATCTTAGCCATAAACAGCGCTCGCGCCTGAGCCCAGCACAGGTGAGCACGGACGGAGTGCTGGACTTTAGTTTTATGGAGGAACGAAAATTCGATGTGGCGATGGCGCATGGATTTTCCAGCCGTTGGCCTGTTAGTCATTTGCGGCATATGCTGCGCCATTTGGAGGCCCATGCACATGACAATAGTGTGGTGTTTGTCAGCTTTGCCCTTTGCCCTGACTTCCATGCGGTGAATGAGCCGCTGACGCATCCTACCGAGAAAGCGCGCTATGAAGAGGTTGTGACGCGTGATATTGCCGCGCCATACCACTATACCCTCAATGATCTGGAATATTGCGCGCAGGATACTGGCTGGAAATGCCAGTTTATAGGTGATTGGGATCACCCGCGTAATTTGCAGATGGTAGCGTATTACCGTCAGCAATAGGCTCAGGCGCGCCCTACGAGGCGTGCAAGTGCGCAGCGCAAACGCCATATCTTAGAACGCTTAATCGCATTCAGCTCGTGATTGCTAGCATGCAGGCTGGCTTGCGTGTCTTCCAGTTCTGCCAGCAATTGCTTGTTGTTGGCTAATTCGGTGTCGAACGCGCTTTGAATGGCCTCACGTGCCTGATTGGCTTCTTGCAGCTCGTGTTCCAGAATGCGCTTTTCATGTGCCAGCTCTGATTTTTCCAGCCGTTCTTTTTGAAGCGCAAACGCCAACTCGGTGAGCAGAAAAAACTCACGGCTACGTTTATTATAATTCAATGCGTCATTAGGCAATGTATCGGGCGCCTTGCAATAGCCCCATAATTGATTCTGAAAGTCGCTTAAGAAACGTGCGCGGTCTTCATCCTTTGCCTTTTCTCGGTGCAGATCGGGGCTGACAAACTGTTCAATCTCCACTGTTTCTGGCAATTTCAGCTGAGGCGCGTGTGTAGATAGCGCGGTGTAGAGCTCTTTGGTGCAACCGACCGGGTCGTGCAGCATGGCATTGTGATAGGAATGGATGACGGGAAGGTGACGCGTGGCATTGAAAATGCTCACCATCGCATATTCCCAGAGCGCCAGACCTGTGTGCAGCGGGAACATATTGCGTGTACGCAGCGACTGCGCAATCTCCAGCGGGTGGCGGTGTGTCATGACAATGACGGGATTGTTCAGATGCGGCAACCAGTAGGGCAGTGTGTGGCACATGCGCGGGTCTTTGACCACCCAATCACCATGGCTGTTCATCTCTTTCACCCAGCGCTTAATGGCGGTGTCGATCTTTTTCTTGGGCGCGGCGTCTGGTGTTTCGCTGCCATTCAGCGGCCATTGCGACAGGTCATACCAGCTGCAATTATGCGCTTGCAGAATCTCGTCATTGAGTGCGATGACATCGCGGCGTTCCCAGAAGCCTTTGGGGTTCTCTTCGTTCTGGCCAATTGAGTCGCTGTCTTCGCCAAACCATGCCCCCATCAGGTTGACAAGCCGCGTGGTAAGCGACGTGCCAGAGCGATGCGGGCCTAATATGATGATTTGCGCGGGGCTGTCGTTTTGTGCCATCCATTTATCTCGCTTGTGGCTGTCAGAGCGGCGATTGAGGTGGTACCCGCGGCCGGACTTGAACCGGCACGACCTTGCGGTCAACGGATTTTAAGTCCGCAGCGTCTACCAATTCCGCCACGCGGGCACGTTAAAACCTCGACGGAGGTTATAGCAGGCGAAGCAAAGATAGCAATTGCAAATCGCGCATCTATGGTTATGCTATGTGGAGAATACTATATATAGCTTGCACGAACCACTCGTATAAAACACGGAGAAGCTACTGTGAAGACCTTATTTTCAGCCGTAATTGCCAGCACAACCTTGCTCAGCGGCGCTGCTTTCGCGCAAAATTATTATGCTGAAGCGCCCCGCGCTGATAACTGGCCTAACTGGTATATCGGTGTGCATGGTGAGCTGAGTTATGTGCAGGACAGTGACATTGAAAGCGGCGCGGGCAACAGTGAGATCGAATACGACACAGGCTGGGCTGCGGGTATTTCGCTGGGGTATCGCCCGTATGTGAGCAATACCGTGCTGGATAATATGCGCATTGAAGCAGAATATACACGCCGCGATGTTGGTTTTGACAATTTGAGCGTGGCTGGTGCGGGCAATGCGTCGCTACCAGGCGATTTGGAAGTCGATGCTTATATGCTCAACCTGTATTATGACATTAAAAGCAATAGCCGTTGGACGCCTTATCTGGGCGGCGGTATTGGCTGGGCCGATGTTGAATTTGCCAGCAATGCGATTCCGACCTCGTCAGACTCTGTGTTTGCTTATCAGGGTATGGTCGGTTTGAACTATGAGCCTGAGAGCATGCCGCATACGGCGTGGGGGCTTGGCTATCGCTTCTTCTCGATGTCTGATCCGGAATATACCACCAACACAGGCGGCACGCTTGAGCATGACTATATGTCACACGGCATCGAGGCGAGTGCACAATTCCGCTTCTAGCATTTTCATACTAGCGTAATAGCGTATTGCCGCTGTGTTCATATGGGCACAGTGCGAGCGAATTCAAAATCTTTTCTGGGGATAAGCTGGAAGTAGCGCTTCTGCTTGCTGTAAGCTGATAATACAGTGATGTCAGCAAGATGGCTAAGACCGTCTGCATAACAGTAAAATGCAATGGTGGGAGTGTGTATGAACGCAATGCTGGGAATGCTGGCCGCAACGGCTACGCTTGTATCGTCTGCGGCAATGGCCAATGATTATTATATTGGAGCGCATGGCGAGTTTCTGTGGCCGGAAGAAAGCGACACAACGCTGAATGGCACACCCATTGGCACCCTCGAATATGACCTGGAATATGCGGCCGTGGCCAAAGTGGGCATTGTGCCTTCAGCCTGGCGCAGCAGCATGGGCGCGTGGCGCTTTGATGCAGAATGGCATTACCGCGAAGCGGACTTTGATGATCTGGTCAGCAGCATGACCCCGGGCGGGTTTGGCGGCAGTATGGAAAGCCATGCGCTTATGGTTAATGCGTATTATGATGTGGATACAGGCATGGCATTGGCGCCTTATATTGGCGGCGGTGTAGGCTATGCCTCACACCAATATGACACCCAGACATTGAATATCGACGATACGGAAGGCGACTTCGCGTATCAGGGAATGGTAGGGCTAAGCTATGCACCGCTGGATTTGCCGAGCTGGACTTTCAATCTTGGCTATCGCTATTTCACCACCGAGGATATCAAGGTGACCACAGCAAATGGTGGGCGGTTTGAACATGAGTTCGAAACCCATTCCGTCGAATATGGCGTGCGCTATAATTTCTAGCTGTTAAGCAGTTTTACTTCAGCGCCCAGTGCCTGCATGGCTTGCTGCATGTGGTGGCTGCATTCCTCGAGGATAGATGCGTCATTGCAGCGAAGCACCAGCGTGGAGGCCAGCTTGCCGTTGCGTAGTAATGGATAACACCCGATCTCTACTTGCTGATAGATTGCCTGCGTTGCGGTGACCGCATCGGCAATGTCGCCTTCGGGTTTGAACACTTCCATCGAGGCGCTGCGCACAGGCGGTCCACCTTCCAGTGTGGGGGCGATGTAATCCATCATGGCCTGCATAATGCGTGGCACTCCGGCCATCACAAACACATTGCCAATGCGAAAGCCGGGCGCCGCACTTACCGGGTTGGGGATGAGCAGGGCAGTGTCGGGTATGTCTGCCATTTTCATCCGTGCATCATTCACATCTTCGGGGCGGTAATGTTTGAGCAGAATCTTTTCGGCCTCGGGGTGGCGAATGAGCGGCACGTCAAACGCTTTGGCAATGGTGGCCGAGGTGATGTCGTCATGCGTGGGGCCGATGCCGCCGGTGGTGAATACGTAGCTGTCGCGTGCGCGCAATTCGTTGACGGTATCGATGATTACCTGTTCGTCGTCGGGGATGATACGCGCTTCGCGCAATCGCACGCCTGCATCTGCCAGCTTCAGGCCGATATAGCTGAGATTTTGATCGGGGGTGCGGCCTGAGAGAATCTCGTTGCCGATAAGGACTACGCTAGCGGTTGAATCGGTCATGTTCCTACACTGGTAATTTTAGAATCATTCGTTATAACTATGGCTCATAAAGATAGGACATTTTATGACGAGCGTAAAAGGAATTACGATTCATTCGAAAGAAGATTACGAGGGCATGCGTAAAGCAGGGCGCTTATCGGCTGAAATTCTGGATGAATTGACTGATATGATTGAGCCCGGCATGACCACGCTGGCCATTGATGAATATGTGCATAAGCGCATTACTGAAGCGGGCGCGGTGCCCGCACCACTGGGCTATCGTGGTTTTCCAAAGTCGTGCTGTACCTCGGTGAACCATGTGGTGTGCCACGGCATACCAGACGATAAAGTGCTGAAAGACGGCGATGTGGTGAATGTGGATGTTACCTCGATTGTGGATGGCTGGCATGG
>PBPD01000084.1 GCA_002725445.1 Rickettsiales bacterium | reverse complement strand
AAGTAAGGAGCTGAGAAATCAGAGTGATTATTACGGTATGTTGCTGGTGATTGCGGTGAGCTCACTGTTGCTACTGACAACGGTATGTATTTTATACCCGTTAGTGCGCAAAAACCGCAGAGACACGCAGTTGCTCGAAAAGAAAATCAAAGAGCAGGCTGCGCAGCTTGTTGCGGAAGATACAAAATATCGCACAGCGGTAAACACAGCCGTAGACGGATTCGTAATGATTGATCAGTACGGTACTATACAGCAGGTCAACGATGCGTGCGCTACCATGTTCGGTTACGATGAGGACGACTTGGTGGACCAGAATGTATCGATTCTGATGCCATCGCCGTATCATGAAGAGCATGATGATTATCTGAGCCGTTATCGCCAGACACGAGAGGCGCGTATTATAGGGATTGGACGAGAAGTATCGGGCCGTCACAAAAACGGAGAGATTTTCCCTGTAGAGTTGTCAGTGGGGCAATATGAACTGAACGGGGATTTGTATTTTTCGGGGATTTTGAGAGATATTAGCGAGCGCAAGGCAGCAGAGCGGGAACGTGAAAAATTAATAGTGGCGCTTAAGCAAAGCAATGATGAGCTGGACGATTTTGCCTATATTGCCTCGCACGATCTGAAAGAGCCACTGCGTGGCCTTTATAACAATGCATGTTTTCTGGTGGAAGACCATGGCGATGTCTTGAATGACGATGCTAAGCGTCGCATTGAGCGCATGCAATTTCTGTGTAAGCGTATGGACGGGCTGATGGACAGCCTACTGTATTTCTCGCGTATTGGCAGGCAGGGCATGGCCATGCGTGAGGTGAATCTGGACAGGGTGTTGAACTCGGTGCTCGAGCTAATAGAGCCACTGCTTCAGGAAAAGGATGCCGCTATTATCCGCTCGAATACATTGCCGCGTGTGCAGGGCGATGCAACCCGACTGTCAGAGGTGTTTAACAATCTGATTACCAATGCCGTTAAATATAATAAAAATGCGTATATTCAGGTGGAAATTGGCTGCCTGCCTAAATGGCGAGGTTATAGGAATGTTATTTTCGTTCGCGATAATGGCATAGGTATCCCCAAAGAGTTTCATGAAGACATATTCAAAATCTTCAAGCGATTGAATGAAGAAGATGATGCAACCAAAGGCTCAGGCGTGGGCCTTACATTCGTGAAAAAAATTATAGAACGCCATGGCGGACAAATCTGGCTTGATTCGCAGATTGGAAAAGGCAGTACATTTTACTTTACGTTGCCAGAAACGTCAGGAAGTTAGGATATGTGTAATAAGTTTATACTGCTGATTGACGACAATGTGGACGATTACGAGGCGGCCGCGCGCTCTCTGCGCAAGTGTGACCCGATGCTAGAGCTGCATTGGTGCCGCACCTCGGAATCCGCTCTGGAGTGGCTGATGGAGCGTGCTGAGCATAATGAACTCTATGGTATAATTCTGATGGATTTGAATATGCCAGGAACAGACGGCCGCAATTGCATTCAGACCATAAAAATATCGCCCGAACTGCACATGATTCCTATCATTGTCTTGACCACTTCGCAGGACGAAAAAGAGATAAACAACGCATATACGCTTGGAGCGAATAGCTATGTGCAAAAGCCGGTAGGGTATGAAGAACTCAACACCGCCCTGCAAGGATTGTATGACTATTGGTTTAATACAGCGCGATTACCGAGAGGTGAAGCAGATGAGCCAGACATTGAAGCATAATATACATATTTTACTTATTGAAGATAATGAGGATGACCGTGAATTCTTCGCGCGGCTGTGCCGTAAAATTCCGCGTCAGCATATACGGCTTTCCGAAGCAAATAATATGGCTAGCGGGCTGCTCGCTTTGGAAGATGATACGCCAGATTGCATTTTCCTCGATTACTATCTGCCCGATGGGCACGGGATTGATATGCTGGAAGCCATTGCACGTATTGCACCGCATGTGCCGGTAATAATGCTGAGCGGACAGGGCAGCGAGGCGCTGGTGGCAGATGCCATGCATCAGGGCGCCGCCCATTATTTGGTGAAACAGGATGCAACGCCTGAAAAGCTGTTAGAAAAGATTGAAGATGCTGTGGAGCGCGGGCTTCTCAAAAAACGTGTGGCAGAGCAGCAGGAAGCTTTGACGCTTTTTACACGTGCCATGACACACGATCTGAAAGAACCATTGCGTATGATCGAGTCATTCGCCCACCTGATTGAGAAGAAGAACGGGGTGAATGAGGAATGTGCGCATTACTTTGAGCGTATCTGTCAGGCCATCGGTAATATGAACGAACTGCTGGATATGGTGCACCATTACAGCAGGCTCGGCCATGTAGATGATGCGGAAGGTTTTGAGCGCATATCCCTTAATGAGGCGGTAGAGACTGCATTGGAGAATTTAACGCAGTTGGTGCACGACACTTCACCCAATCTTCAGGTGGACACGCTGCCGGATATAACAGGCCATAAAGTGCTGTGGGCGCTGCTGTTTCAGAATATGCTGAGCAATGCTATATATTACAACGACAAAGATGTGGCTGATATTAGAATTGGTGCAGAACAAACGCCAAAAGGAATGCGTATTTTTGTTCGTGATAATGGGTCGGGTATTCCTGAGGAGGCGCGCAAGATTATTTTTGATCCATTCCGCCGCTATAATTGCGAGCGGCGCGGCTCCGGTCTGGGACTTGCGATTTGCAAGCGTATTGCGGAAATTCATGAGGCAAACATTGAAGTGAGGCCATGTACGCCCGGCACCGAGTTTTCTATAACTTTGCCCGCCACATTGACAGATACAGTGGCAGATAGCGCTCCGTCAGAGCCGTCTGCCGAGGATGCCATGGATGATGAAGCCACGCTCGCGCATATCTTGCTGGTAGAGGACAATAAGTCAGATATAGAGCTGACCCGTATTTATTTGCAGGAAGCAGACGGGGTGGCGTTTCATTTGCATACGGTGCTTAACGGGAAGGATGCGCTCGCCTTTTTGGATGACCCACAAAACCCGCCTATTGACCTCATATTGCTCGACATTAATATGCCTATTATGGATGGTTTTACCTTTTTGCAGCAATATAATAAGCGCCCCTCCAAAGACCACGTGCCCGTGGTGGTTAATTCCACGTCAGATAGTCAGGATGACATGCGCCGCGCGTCACAGCTGGGGGCGGATGGGTATATGTGCAAGCCTGCAAACTGGAAAAAGCTCGGGGATTTTGTTACACGCATGTCAAACATTCGCGTTGTAGAAAGTGCAAATGGCATTCGGCTAAATCGCGTGCAGCTCTAATAAATGCCATAGGCCAAAACAGCATCTGCCAATCGTCGGAAAGACGCCAGATTGGCCGCTTTTACGTAATCCGTATAGTCTGAGTCGTGATCGGCATGATGGATGCACTGCGCATGAATAGAACGCATAATATCTTGTAATTCGCCTTCTACTTTGCTGAGTGACCAACGTTGAAACTGAGCGTTTTGCGTGCGTTCCAGACCAGACACGGCCACTCCCCCCGCATTGCAGGCTTTGGCGGGAGCGACCAACACTTTATGACTGCGGAAATGCTTCAGTGCTTCGCTGGTAAGGGGCATGTTAGCGCCCTCTGCTACCAGCTGCACACCCTGTTGGCATAGTGTTTTGGCATCCTTTGCCTGTAACTCGTTTTGTGTAGCGCAGGGGGCTGCAATATCGCATGGTATGTGCCAGGGTGTTTCTCCTTTCGCATAGGATATATTGCTAAATGCGTCTGCGCTTTCATACAAGCGGCCACGGCGTTCGAACTTTAGCGCTTTAATCCAATCGAGTTGTTCCTCACCCAGCCCATCCTCGCAATAGATGGTTCCGTCAGAGTCTGAAAGTGTGATAACACGTGCGCCTTCCGCCAGTGCTTTTTCGGCCGCAAAAAGTGCCACATTCCCAGCGCCGGAAATAGCAATGCGTTTCTGCTCTAGCGTGTCGCTTTGTGTGCCTAACATCGATTCTATGAAGTACACAACCCCATAACCAGTTGCTTCTTCGCGCCCACAACTGCCACCAAAATTGGGGTTCTTACCGGTGAGTACGCCACCGGCAAAACGGCGCGTTATTTTGACATAATGGCCGAAAAGATAGCTAATCTCGCGCTCGCCCACACCAATATCGCCGGCCGGCACATCCAGCTCTTCGCCAATATAATGATAAAGTGAGTCCATCAGCGCATGGCAAAAACGCATGACCTCATTATCGCTTTTGCCCTTCGGGTCAAAATCAGCGCCGCCTTTCGCGCCTCCCATAGGCAACATGGTTAATGCATCTTTGAAGGACTGCTCAAACGCGAGGAACTTGAGAATACTCTCATTGACGCTCGGATGAAAACGCAGCCCGCCTTTATAGGCTCCAAGCGCATTTGAATGTTGCACACGCCATGCGCGGTTAACCTGTGTTTGGTTATTATCATCCTGCCAGGTGACTCGGAAACGGATCACACGGTCTGGCTCAATCAGCCGCTGCCACAATTTGGCATGCTGGTAATCATCGCGCTTGTGGTAATGCGTACCCACATCATCCCACAAATCCAGCACGGCCTGATGAAACTCGGTTTGGTAGGAATGATAATGGCTGAGATATTCCTGTAGATGTTGCTTGTCCATTGCTGCCCCTCTTAACAAAAAAGGGCGGGCAATAAGATAGGCGCCCGCCCGCTTTTAGGTGTGTGTGATGCTTTGATAATGGCAATCTTGTCGTCAAGAAACCATGCGCCCGCCCGTGCAAAATATAAAGACGACATAAACTAAGCGGCTTTTAATTGCTTCAAGGCATCTTTGCACGCGGTTTTAAGCCCTTCTTCTATGGTGGGATGATAGAAGGGCGCCTCGAGTAAATGCTTAACGGTTAGGTGACGACTTAGCGCCAGACTAAGGAAATGCGCGATATGCTCGCCGTCCGGGCACATAAGCTCTGCTCCGCGCAGCAGCCCGTCATCGGCGTCGGCATAGATATGAATACGCCCATGGTTGCGTTCTTCCAGCACGGCGCGGCCCTGATTGGAAAAATCGGCCTGTCCGGTAATAACGCCGTTATTGCGAAGTGCATATGCAGTATCGCCGATGAGTGCAATGGAAGGCTCGGTAAAGATAATTTCCAGACGCGGGTAGCGTGGCGTTGGTTCTTTGTCGGGGTAGATCGCATGAATCGCGGCGCGCCTGCCTTCATTGGAAGCTTCATGCAGAACCGCACGCTCATCGGTTACATCGCCCGCCATAAAGATCGGAGAACCGTTTACCTGCATCGTGCGTGCGTTGTAATGTGGGACGCCGTGCGAATCCATTGGCACGCCAAGTTGTTTCAGTCCCATATCATCCAAATTGGGGGTGCGGCCAGTGGCGACGAAAAACGCATCCACCTCTTTGCTGCGATTGCCTGCACAGACGCGATAGCCCTTATCCAGTGGCTCAACCGAGTAGTCTGCATCCAGCCATACTTCCATCGTTTCATTTAGCTTGCGCAGGATAGTAGCATTTATCTTACTGTCCTTAATATGACCCAGCGATTCGGAACGGTTGATTGCCAGCACATCAACACCCATAAAAGAAAGTGCTTGTGCCATTTCCATACCAACAGGCCCCAAGCCGATGACGGCAATCCGCTCTGGAAGGTCCCGCATTTCAAACAGGTCGTCACTGGTTATGACATCTTCTTTGTAAGGTTTGAACAAGGACGGAATGACCGGCCGCGAGCCCGTGGCAATGATGGTGGCACGGGTATGAAATAATTTATCATCGACACGCAACTTAGTCGGCGTTTCAAATTTTGCACGTCCATCGACAATAAATTCTTTGAACGAATCCATACCTTCAATGGTGCTTTCAACAAAATGATCGCGCTTGCGACGTACGGCTTTTAATGCTTCAGGAAAATTGATATGCAAATGCTCGGAGCCATGAATGCCATTGCTAGGAAATTTCTTCCGCTCCTCATAGAGCTTGGCGGTATGCAAAAGGGACTTGCTCGGCATGCAGGCCGTGCGCGCACACGTGGTGCCAAGAGGACCCTCTTGCACCAGTATGGCATTATCTGTGTGTTGTCTGATTTCTTTGAAGGCGCTTAGACCTGCGGTGCCAGCGCCAATAACCACTGCGTCGAATGTGTGATGTACTCTAACCATGTCTAAAGCATGTATGCAGGCCGATAAAATGACGATAATCCGCTGCGCTTGCGGGGATAAAGAGAGAATCAAGAAAAGTGAAAAATACGGCCTTATTGCAACCTATGGGTGTAGATGTGCGCCTTTGCTCGTGATTGGATGGAGGAAAGTAAGGATAGTATATGACAACATTTCTTCCTCAATTAACGCGCATCATGGGAGAGATGCAAAGCGATATAGCTTCATTAGAAAAGCTATGCGCCCAATTTGCCGGCAGCCAGTCAGAAGACATGCATATAGTGCTACAAGAGCAAATCGAAAATATGCGCCAGCGCATATTGCTGTGCCAGACCATGGCTGAAACCCAGTCTACCGATATTCTGTCACAGATTAAGCATAGCTAGCGACATGTAATGCCGTAAAATCAGAATGGGCTAAATCGTTATTAACCAGCATCTTTCAAGGTGATACCAGCGGTGTCCCGTACTTTCTCAAATGTGTCTAGCGCAAAGGCGATTTGTTCGTCTGTAAGGCTGGCACATGCTTGAATACGCAGGCGTGCCGTGCCCTCTGGCACGACAGGGAAGCCAAAGCCAGTGATGAAAATACCTTCATTGAATAATGCCTCGCTCATGGCGATCGCATCGGCGGTTTCACCAATGATAATCGGTACAATGGCCGAGTCGCCGTCTAATGGGCTGAATCCCCGTGCTTTCAGGCCGTCGCGCAGTTGCGATACAATCTCGCGCAGGCGAGTGAGGCGCTCTGGTTCCCGTTCCAATATCTCCACGGCTTTTAATGCGCTGGCTGCAACGGTAGCAGGTAATGCGTTTGAGAAAAGCTGCGGGCGTGAGACCTGATGCAGGTAGTTGGTGATGGCTTCGGAGCTGGCAATATAGCCACCAGCTGCGCCACCGAGTGCTTTACCCAGCGTGCCAGAGATAATGTCCACATCGCCTTCAACGCCAAAGAATTCGGCTGTGCCTCGGCCATGTTCGCCTACGGCGCCTACGCCGTGGCAATCATCCAGAAATAATGTGGCGCCATATTCTTTGCAGAGCTGCAGAATGTCCGGCAGAGGCGCAATGTCGCCCTCCATACTGAAGACACCATCGGTCACCACTAATATGCGGCGCGCACCTTTGGCCTCCTCTAGTTTGGCTTTCAGATCCTGCATATCCGAATGCTTATAGATGGAGCGCTTGGCTTTTGACATGCGGCACCCGTCAATGAGCGAGGCATGATTGAGCGCATCGCTGATGATGGCATCTTCAGGGCCTGTCAGTGCAGGGATAGCGCCGGTATTGGCCTGCCAGCACGAAGGATAAGTGATTGAAGCCTGCGTGTGATGCAGGCGGGCAAGGGCGGCTTCCAACTGATCGTGAATGGTGAAAGTGCCACAGATAAAGCGCACCGACGCTGTGCCGGCACCATATGTGTCGAGCGCTTGTTTGCCCGCTTCAATCAGTTCAGGATGATTGGCCAGCCCCAGGTAATTGTTGGAGGACAGCACCAGCACATCATTGCGGCTTTCCATATCGACCTTGGTGTCCATCGGGCTGGTGATATGTTTCAATTGCTTATAGGTGCCTGCTTTGCGCAGTGCTTCCAGTTCATGTTGCAGCGCGTCGTCCATGGGAGTGCTGTGGCTCATAAATACTCCTGTTTAAATTTGTTGCCAGTCCAGAATGACCTTGCCGGATTTGCCTGAGCGCATCACGTCGAAGCCTTTCTGGAATTCGTCGTAGCGATAGCGGTGGGTCACGATAGATGAGATATCCATGCCCGACTGGATCATACTGGTTAGCTTATACCATGTTTCATACATGCGGCGGCCGTAAATGCCCTGAATTTGCATGCCTTTGAACACAATCGCATTCCAGTCAATCGCGGTGCCCGCTGGTTGAATGCCCAGCATTGCAATACGGCCACCATGGCGCATATTAGCGATCATACTGTTAAGTGCTGAAGGATTGCCCGACATTTCCAGCCCGACATCAAACCCTTCGGTCATGCCCAGTTCCTGCTGAATGGCGGGCAACGACTCTTTGGACACATCGACAATACGGTCCGCACCCATTTGCTTGGCTAGTTCCAACCGGTATGCGTTCATATCGGTGACCACAATCTTGCGCGCCCCTGCCTTGCGTGCAATCGCGACTGCCATAATGCCAATAGGCCCCGCGCCTGTTATCAGCACGTCTTCTCCTACCAGGTCGTAGGTGAGGGCGGTGTGTACGGCATTGCCCAGCGGGTCAAAAATAGCATAGAGTTCTTTGTCGATATCCGGGCTGGTGAGCCAGACATTGTTTTCCGGCACCACAACATATTCGGCAAAAGCGCCGGGGCGCTGAATGCCAACACCCAGCGTATCTGCACATAGATGGCGGTTGCCTGCCAGGCAATTGCGGCATTTGCCACATACGATATGCCCCTCTGCACTTACAATATCGCCCACATTGAATTTGGTGACGGTTTGCCCAACCTCGACGATCTCGCCTACAAATTCGTGGCCGACCACCATTGGTACGGGCACATTGGCTTGCGCCCAGTCATCCCAATTGTAGATATGGACATCCGTGCCGCAAATACCGGTGTAGTGGACGCGGATTTTCACATCGCCCAAACCGCAGTCCGGCTCAGCGACATCTTCCAGCCACAGCCCTTCTGCAGACTTGCTCTTTACTAATGCTTTCATGCCGCTAGCTTTAGCATGACTCAGAAGCGATAGCCAAGTGAAATGGCGCCAAATATATGTGATTTATCCTGCCCGTGGAACTCTTTAGACCGCCAGTTCAGCGTGTAGGATATGCGGGTAGCGCCGTAGGTGAAGGCAATGCCGGCATTGGCATCGGCCACAAAATGTTTCTTATCTACCGAGGGACTGTCGCGGAAGCTGTTGCCATCCAGAAAAATATCGCGGGCTACGGCGCGCCCATCCAGACCAGCAAACAGCATCCAGCTCCATGTGTTTTTGGGGCGCGCGAAGAAGCCACTGCCCGATATAGTAGGGCGCACATGCAGCGGTTCGGATTGCCAGCGATCTGCGTGTGGCATCAGCTGAACCGTAAAGCCTGTATTGGCGTAAGTGTATATATTGCCGACCGTGGTGCCAAGATGCGGTGTAAGGCGAGTATATAGCGAGTCGCCCCACCGCCCGGCGTAAAATTCAGGCCAGCTACGTTGCCATGACAACATGAGCCCTGGCTCGTTTTCCAGCTGGGCGTCCCAGCCTTTTGGGTCATAGGAATTGATCAGGTCGTGGAAGCCTGATTGTATTTCTTCGCCGAGGGCCATGGGGCCTACCACACCCAGCGTAATCTCCATATCGTCCAAATGATCGTCGGTGATGCTTGTCATGCCTGCGCTGCCATACAGGAAAGCGGCATAGGGACGGTCATTCGGGTCGGGTTGACGCAAGGACGTATTACGCGGCGTATACAGGTTATGCCCAACCGAATAATAGGTGGATGTTGTTTCGTT